>JANYEX010000189.1 GCA_025359725.1 Chitinophagaceae bacterium
ATCCTTCCATTCGCTCATTTTCTCACCACGCCAACAGGCAACAGCATTTTCATAAACACTCAATCTCTTATCGGGGATAACCAAATCCTCGTCTATTCCCAACACCAAACTAAAGCCTTCGCAAGTAGGACAAGCACCATAAGGATTGTTGAAGGAGAAGAGATTGGGTACGGGTTCCTCGAACTGAATGCCATCCAATTCAAACTTATTGCTATAGTGCAATAGCTCTTTTCCATCCAATTCCAGATACATTTCACCTTCGCCCTCATAGAACGCTAGTCCCGCAGAATCACTCAAGCGATGTAAGTCATCCTCGTCGAATTCCTTGGTAACAATACGGTCAACCAATGTATAAACCCCCACACCCCCTGAATGGGGGCTTTTAGTCGCCTTAGTCGTAAATTTCTTCTTTAATTCTGCATCAGTAAGTTCTAATAGTTCTTCTATTCGCACAGGTTCAAGTGCGCCCTCTTTTTCTGCATTGGGTGCAGCCATCCTACTGAAACCCTTTGCCATCAGTATGTTTAGCTCTTCCCTTATCTCTCTGTTGGCATGTTGCTTAAACTTCACAATAATAAAAACCCGTCGTCCGTGTTCCAATTTTTGAATGGCATTGACCAAATCCTGCACATCATCTTTCTTCACTTCTTTGCCACTGATGGGCGATATGGTTTTGCCTACCCGTGCATACATCAGCCGCAGGTAATCATAAATCTCTGTCATACTGCCCACCGTACTTCGAGGGGTACGAGTTATTACTTTCTGCTCTATGGCGATAGCAGGGCATAACCCTTTTATATAGTCTACATCGGGCTTAACCATCCTAGCCATAAACTGACGGGCATAAGAACTTAAACTTTCAGCATAGCGGCGTTGCCCTTCGGCAAACAAAGTATCAATGGTAAGAGATGATTTGCCACTACCGCTAACACCAGTTACCACTATAAATTGATTGCGAGGAAATTCAACTGTTACGTTCTTTAAGTTATGCGTTCTGGCACCTTTTACCAGAATATTATTGTTCGAAGCTAACAATTCTTGGCTTTTATTATCCAATGCTTCTCTTTCTAATTCCTGTACTACTATCTTTCCCATATTTGAAGCAATATAAACACAACCTTCAAACTAATGTTTATTAAATTGGAAGAGTATAATTTATTATCCTATCAAAAGAATTTTAAATATCGCTAAAACCCAATAATAGAGCGTGTTTTAGGCATTTTTCCACTCCTTTTTGTGAATAACCTTTTAGTCTCAAAAATACTTTTTAACAATTCGTATTCCAAAGCCCAGAGTAGGGATATAATTTCTATTATTACATCTGAATAGTTATGTCAATTCGCCTTGACGACTCTGTTCATATCCATCATCCTCTTTTTTGTGTTAATTTATAAACCCATTGTTATGAAGTTATTTGCTACAGCAACGGATACGCAGCTCATCAGCGTATTTCAAAAGGGAGATAATCAGGCGTTGGAGGTGTTAGTCCACCGCCATAAGGATGCTATCTTTAGCGCCATATTGTATATGGTGAAGGATACCCATTTGGCAGAGGATCTGTTTCAAGAAACGTTTATTAAAATTATAGATACACTTAGGGGTAACAGATACAACGAGGAAGGTAAGTTCATCAACTGGGCAATGAGGGTGGCACACAATCTTTGTGTGGATCATTTTAGAAAAGTAAAGTACATGTTTAATGTTGGTAGCGACGAGAAAGATGTTTTTGAAACCATTGGCAATGTAGGTGACTATGCAGATACTAAACTGATTCAAGGTCAAAGCCATCATAAGTTAAGACGTATGCTCGATTTTCTTCCAGAGGAGCAACGTGAGATTATAGTATTACGTCACTTTGCCGATATGAGTTTTAAGGAAATAGCGTACATTACCAATACAAGTATCAATACGGCTTTAGGGCGAATGCGTTATGCGTTATTAAACCTACGTAGAATGATGGTGGAGAAAGAGATAGTTTTGTAAAGAACTAATTTGTAAAAATGGTAGAGCCCTTCAGATTTTAATAGTCTGAAGGGTTTCTTGTTTAGAATGATAAGTATTTAGGCTACAAAAGGCTTCTTGGGAAATTGGTATTAATCGGTAAAGATGATAATTTTTTTTCTCTTCTTTTTAATACTTCATCAGCAATACCAAACCTCTATTATTTAATAAAATAATTACGGCAAAGGCACTGAAAGTAGTGTAATAAGCAGGAAAAGAAAATCTTAATAGGAAAAGTGAGTAGTAATTTCATTTTTACACCTCTCCGTGTCATGAAATACCTTCTCCGTTCCACAAAATAGCCTCTTTGTCACACGGAGAGGCTTCATAATTTTTGGCGAGGGTTCTCCGTCTCATGAAATACCCTCTCCGTGAGATGAAATACCTTCTCCGTGAGATGGATAAGGTATTTCATTACACGGAGAGGTATAAAAGTGAAAAAAAGTGGAATGAATTTTCTAGAAAGCTGAATAAACTAACTAACGTAGAGTTGTTAAGATATCCTTACTCGTAAATCTCTAATAAACCATCGGGGAGGGTAACATAAACCTCACCTTTTTTTCTGTCAATCTTATCCAAGGTTTCCTCGTGCAATGGAATAAGGGCTTCGTTTCCTTTGTAATTTATCTGTAACAGCACTTGATGAGGTTGCTCGATCACTTCTTCTATCCTACCAATAAATATTTCCTCATTGTACAGATTATATCCCAATAAAGAAATCGGGCTATCCTTTCCTGCAAGCTTCCTAAAATCTGCATCCAACAACCAGGCTTGCTTAGATATTAGTCTATGTGCCTGCTCTTTTGTGGCTATCCCTTCTAAATACAAGTAACTTTCCTCAACAGTTTTTGCTTTGGATGACTTTATAAAATAAGGAACATAACTACCTTTTACTTGCTCAATAAAGATGGCTTCGCCGGTTTTAAGAGCTAGTTTTTTTCCTAGACTATGCAATAAAATTACCTCGCCTGCTACCCCAAATGTGGCAACTACTTTTCCTATGTTTATATATTCATTCATAATTTATTCTTTTGTATCAATGATTGAAGAAGCAGTTGTTTCAATTGAGGGATTAAAATAATTGACAATTAGTTTGGCCTTAGATAACCCTACTACCTCTGCTAATTCTTTCTCCGTTTTAAGCTTAATGTTCTTCACTGATTTGAAGGTCTTTAATAAGTCGTTTGCTGTTTGTTCACCAATGCCTTTTATTGATTCTAGCTCGTTTTTAAAAGTTCCTTTACTCCTTTTATTTCTATGAAAAGTAATACCAAAACGATGCACTTCATCCCTAATTCTTCTTATCAGTTTAAGACTATCACTATCCCATGGTAGCTTTTTAGATTCACTATCTCCTGAAAAGAAAATCTCTTCTTCGTTTTTTGCCAAGCCCACAATGGTCATCTTACCCAATAAATCAAGTTCCTTTATAGCTTCCATCGCACTGCCCAACTGCCCTTTACCGCCATCAATAATTACTAGTTGTGGTAAAGTTTGTTCTTCTGCTACCAATCGTTTATACCTACGCAAAACAACTTCTTTCATGGTCGCAAAGTCATTAATGCCTTCAACAGTTTTTACATTATAGTGTCGATAATCCTTGTTACTAGGCATCCCATCCTTAAAACATACCATCGCACTTACAGGAAAGCTACCTTGAAAGTTAGAGTTATCAAAACATTCAATATGAACAGGCAGAATTGGCAGTTGCAAATACTCTTGAAGCTCATGTAATACTTTCTTCTTCTCGGCATCAGACTTTCCTTCAAGATGCAACACCTTTTTCTTACGTATCTCTTCTTGGTAATAATTTACATTCTTCAGAGAAAGGTCAAGTAATCTCTTTTTGTCTCCTGCTTTTGGAACAGTAATTACAAGCTTGTCATCAGGCAGTTCTACTGAAAAAGGTAGGATTATTTCAGTGCTAAGACTATTAAATCGGTCCCTAAGGCTAGGAATGGCAAACTCCATTATCTCCGCATCTGTTTCATCAAGTTTAACCTCTAACTGTACCGAATGAGTCTGGATTATAGTACCACCTTGCACCATAAGGTAATTAACGTAAGCAGTATTTTCGTGCCTCAGGATAGTAAAAACATCTAGATTGCTAAGGTGCTTACTTACCACCACGCTCTTTGCTTGGTAGTTTTCTAAATCCTCTATTTTCTTCTTTAAGATCTGGGCTTTCTCAAACTCTAGGTTCATTGCAAATGCCTGCATCTGTTCTTTATAGCTATTCAGTACGCTACTAAGATTTCCTTTAAGCATATCTCGCATTTGCTGAATGCTATTGTTGTAATCTTCTAGAGTTTGCAATCCCTCACATGGCCCTTTACAATTACCTAAATGATATTCTAAACATACCTTAAACTTTCCTTTTTTGATGTTGGCATCTGTTAGCGGCAACTTACAATTCCTTAGAGGAATAAAATACTTAATAAAGCTTACCAACTCTCTAACAGTCTCCCTCGATGTGAAAGGCCCAAGATATTCTGAGCCGTCATTTATCTTTTTTCTAGTGAAGAATACTCTAGGAAAAGATTCTTTTTTGATTACAATGAAAGGATAGGTCTTATCATCTTTTAAATTGATGTTGTAACGTGGTTTGTATTCTTTTATTAGAGCATTTTCAAGTAGGAATGCATCTTGTTCAGTATCTACAATTGTAAAAGCAAGATGATGTATCTTCTTAACAAGCTGCTTTGTCTTGAAATTATCTATAGTCTTAGCAAAGTAAGAACCAACCCGTTTTCTAAGATCCTTAGCTTTACCCACATACAACAATTCGTCCGTTTCGCCATAGTATTTGTATATACCAGGTTCGTGTGGTATGGTAGGTGCTATGAGTTGGAATTCTTCTTGCGTCATCTAAATAATATACCCTTTGAGAGTTTAAAACAGTGAATGGTTAAGTTTTATTAGTCGTTATTCCAACTTACAAACTGTTGAATAGAATGTTTAGAATCATCGTTTTTTAATACAGACCTATTAATAAGAAAGCTTCTCCCTCTTTTCCAGTTATATTGTGTAATAATGGTTGAATCACCCTCAGTTTTATTAGATCGTACAAAGATAAAATTAACCTTGTTAGTTTCCTCATCTAGCAGAACGTCTATACTTTGCACCTCCAAATCTTTGTTTTTTGTGCTGTAACTAAATGTTACACTCTTGGTTGTCAAATCTCTGAAGACATCTTCTTTATAGAAGTGTTTTATAGATTTGTCGGTGATGTCTTTTGATAAAAACTCTTGTGCTAATTGAACAAAGGAAGTTGTAGTTAGGTGGATTGAATCTCTTTTCTTTTCATCCTGCGTAATGATTTTATAAATAAAATAGGGAGTAGTCGTCACATCCTTTATTTCCCCTTGAAAGAATCCTTTTACATCAAAGAAAGTGGTAGTATCGTAGCTGTTATCCTTAGGAGAAGTTAGAGGTATGGTTACCTTGTTATTTTTGCAGGAGAGAAAAAGAATTGCCAAAAGGGGGAATGTAAATAGAATTTGCTTCATATCGCAAAACTATCTAAAGAGGAACAATAAAGTTGTAAATTTTATTTTATTGGTCTGATAATACCCAATCTAACGCCATAATCTACACGATATTCTTTTATTGGATACTTATCAACGTAAGTAGGCAGGTGTTGATAACGCACTTGTGGTCCAAGATAGAAAGTAGTCTTGTTAAGCTTATAGGTAATATTAGCATTGATAGAACTATTTATATTCCACTTGCGGAACAATGACTCACCATTTGCATAATACTTATAATCAGTAGAAAGTATATAGACATTCTTATTAATGGAATATGTAGGTTGTAATGATGCCCCAATACTAACACCAAGATGCTTACCTGAATAAGCATTCAATTCTAATCCAAGTGGTATCGAAACCTGATACAACCTGTTATTTAAAGTAGTTTGTGCAACGCCACTGTTGTTACTGTATTTTGAAGCGACGTCTATAGAGAATAGTGCATTATTCTGCACAACATCTATTTTAGCTAAGCCCGAAGATTTGTATGCATCAATAGAATATTGCCTTAGATCGAATTGTAATCCAGTTTTAAAAGTAAGTTCCTTTGAAAGCATATACCTGAGGCCAATACCTAGTTCGCTACCTAAACCTGCTTTTTGACTTACGGTATTATTTACAGGCGTTGCATTTGTGGAGAGCTGGGTTATTACCTGATCTTCAACCAAACTTCTATAACTTATTGAAGGGGTAGCATAAATTTCATAATCTAGTTTACTAGAAATTATCTGCTTTTTTGTCCTTGAATTATTATTCTCTGGACTTATTAATTCCTTATTCATAACTGGATAATTGACATCTTTAAGGTTATTCACAGCAGCAATAGTGCCTTTTGCAAAACCCAAGTTCTCATCTGTTGTAGTTCTTGTAACAACAGGGTTATGAATATTATCTTCAGCTAAGTTTGAGTTAGCATTTAGGTTTGTAGATGAGGATAATATACTAGAATGACGTGCAACAAAAACTAGTTTCGACTCTTTAGATAAACCCTTTGCAGCCACTACAGTATTACTAGGTCTGTCTATTTTAATAGAACTAAGAACAAGATTGCTTTTTGGGGTTATCCTATTTAAATTGTTTGTAGTTTGTTTGCTAGTAAAGTTTATAGTTTTAAAATCATGTATTTTATCCAAAATGTTTTCTGGTGGATAGTTCAAAAAGGTTGCAACCCCCAATGAAAGTAGTATTACAGAAGATATTAGAGTAAGGGCTGGCCATGATTTCTTTGGCTGAATTTTCTCGGCAATATTGTTCCAAACATGGTCTGAGGGAAACATCTTTTGGTTGCCTACCTCATCCTGTAAAAACTTTTCAAAATCGTCAAAATTCATTTCGTCTTTCATCTTCCAGAGCTCCTGTTATTTTTGTATGGGCGTTAACCAACTTATTTTCGGTTTTGGGTTCTCTATGATTTCTTTCTTTATCAGCATTTTTTCCAACATAGATTTCGCTCTTGTGTACTGACTACGGCTGGTGCTTTCCCCGACCTCTAACATTTCTCCAATTTCTTTATGACTGTACCCCTCTATCGCATATAAATTTAACACTGTTCTGTATCCCATCGGCAATTGTCTTATACACTCCATTACTTGTCTGCCTTGCATTATCGACACAATTGACTCTTCTTTTGTATAAACAGCATCTGCATATTCTAAATTCACACTGTCATTAAATTTCTTATGCCTTTTTAAGAAATTAATACAAGTGTGTACAATTATTCTTCTAATCCAACCCTCAAAGGCACCTTTACCCGCAAAAGTCTTCAGCTGCGAAAAGACCCTTATGAATCCTTCTTGCAACATGTCTTCAGCATCTTCCCTGTTTGCGGCGAAACGATAACAAACACTTAGCATCTTGGGACTAAAGTGGTTATACAACTCCCGTTGGCTAAGGGAATCCTGTCGCAAGCACCCATAAATTATTGCTTGTTCATTCATGTGAGATAAAATTTATCCCACTAAAATAAGACAAAAAAAGTTACCCGATGCTGCTTTTACCCAATAAACTATGTTTTGTTAACAAAAAAGTAATTTTAATGACCCTTTTAAACAGGTTTTTACTAAAAAAACAAATTATGCTAGAAAAAAAACGCTGCATTAGTAAATAAAAAAATAAATTACTTTAACGTTTCCAGCATACTTACTATGCCCTCTCGCTTTAATATCAGGTAGCCTATCCTGTCATTACTAACACCTTTTTGTAACTTATAACTGAACACAAGTTGATCATTTTCTACGTTTGTTTCAAAGTAGCGGAAGTCAATGTTCGTATATTTTAGTAATGGTTCTGCAATTTCGTAGAGGTGCGTTGACAATACATACAAAGCATTCTCTGTTTTCTGTAAACCATCAATTACCGCAAGGCTACATTTCATGGCGTCTTGCACATTAGTGCCTTTAAATAATTCATCAATTAGTATTATCCACTTTTTGCCGTCTCGTATTTTCTCAACCGTTCTTTTTATACGCTGTACCTCATTAAAAAAGTAACTTTCTCCTCTTATCAGGTTGTCTTCTACCTGAATGTTGGTCAATAATCCATCAAAAAGACTTAGTTTCATGTTGCTTGCAGGTACTCCCATGCCTATGTGAGCTAAATAAATACATATACCTACCGACTTGATAAATGTACTCTTTCCTGCCATGTTTGCCCCCGTTAAAAACATGAAATTCTTATCCCTTTTTAGCTCTACATCATAGCTTATTGGTACTTCTAATAGTAAGTGATACAGTCCTTCTACCTTCAAATAGGGCTCTGAAATGTTCTTAATAGTTGGAAAAACTAATGAATGTTTTACGCATGCCATAGCAAGACTTTTATACGCATCTAGCTGGTTAAAGATGTCAATTAGTTGTAAGGTTTGCTGCTTAAAATGCTTTTTTATATACCCGCCAAGCCATAACACTTCCGCGGGCCACAGTTTTTTTCCTTCTTCCCACGCTAAAATTGTCTGCATTGCAGGTCTTTGTAGCAACTGTGTTATGGTATGGCACCAATCCTTTATCTGCTTACTTTTAGTTGTTGTTTTTAGTAGGTTAGCAATCTTTTCCATGTCTTTGATAAAGGTAACATAGTGTTCGGTAGAGTATTTTGTAATGGAATAATCTGACGAACTAATTATTTTGTACACCAAACTATTCAAAACATTGGGTTGGGCTGGGTAAGCATCGGTACCTGTTTCCAAAAAATTCTCTATCACCATCAATGTTCCGTTTGTTATGGACAAAGGAAACTTATCTTGCACTTGTAGTAGGGTTTGTACAGTCTGTTGTGCATCCTCAATATCAGCAATATTGCTTAGTGGTTTCGATAATATCAATCGTAAATGCTCCCTTCCACCATTGGTTTTGGTATGATTTAGACGGTAGAATACAGATTGTATTTCATCCTTATGAAAAATTGAAATGTCCTGTAATGTTGTTTTATCTACTAGCATAAGTAATTAAGTGTCATGTTTCACAAGGTTGTAGCTGTAATCTTCCAGCCCTTTTGGCTTAGTGAAGGCGTAGTCAGAAGGAACAGAAGGGCTGGAAGGCAAAAAGGTTGATTATTTTTGTTTTACTACAAATAAAAATAATATGCAATAAGTTTACCATTCCAATGCTTGGACAAATGTACACATCAGGAAGCATATTCAGGCTGCTGGTACTGTTTCAAACGAAGGGTTGTCATTGCAATATGGCATTTCCAAACAAACTGTTTCAAAATGGGAAAGCCGTGGTTTTACAAACGCTGCATTCTGTGCACCCCATAATATCACTTATGCCTTAAGTGATACGGAGACGGCACTGGCTGTAAGCATCAGGCGTTCCACTTGGCTTGCCCTTAATGAGGTCTTTGAGACTTTGCTCTCCAAAAACAATACTACTTTTGAAAACTAATAATCAACAAAGCGCTACAACCTTGTGAAACATGACAATTTTTGAAACCAGATGCAATATTTAAAATATCTGTTTACACAAACTACTTTATACTCTTTACACTACCCTCATTTAGGTTTGCATACTAAATAGGTAAAATATTCGTTTATTTACAGATGACTTTAAAATTCAGCGCATCGGGTCTTTCGTTACTCAAGGAATTACAGCGTAAAACTTTTGATAGGGATACCTATCAAAAGCTAATAACACTAATAATGTTGTACAATAAGCTGTCACAGGAGTTCATTCCAGAGATGCTAGGTGTTGACAGAACAACAGTAAACCGTCATTTGCGTTCGTTTGAAATGGCTTCTAATTTTGATGATTACCTTTCATTACACTTCAAGCCGTGTAAACTGTCTTCGGAACAACTGGAATCGGTAAGGGAATATGTATCATCGCAGCTATGCAGCACGGCTTTAGAGGTTGCAGTATATGTTGCCAAGGCCTTTCAAATTGAGTGTTGCGAAAGTGGGGCAACAGCCCCTCTACACCGAATGGGGTTTGTGTATAAGAAGACCAAACTCATTCTATCAAAGGCAGATGAAGTCTTGCAGGAGGCCTTTGTGGCTTCGTTTCGTGAGTTGGAAAAGGCATTGGAGATGGGTAAGGTGATTCTGTTTGCAGACGGCGTATACCCACAACACGATACGGAGGCATCTTGTGCGTGGATAGAAAAAGGGCAGGAAAAGGAAATATTGAGCAATACTGGACGGGCTATTAATACACTAAAACCAACTGAAGTGGTGAGTTGTGAATGCGATACGATTGATGCTGTTACCACCGTTTCCTTTTTCAAATTAGTCGAGAAAAGGTTCTCAGACAAGCGGTGTATGCATCTTTTTGCGGACAATGCACGTTATTATCGTTCTAGGTTGGTGATGGATTACATAGAAACGTCAAAAATAAAGTTACACTTCTTGCCGCCATACTCCCCCAATCTGAACCCAATAGAAAGGCTTTGGAAATTCTTAAAGAAAACAGTCATTAAAACCAACTACATCCCAAATGAAAATGTATTTAAGCAAAAAATAAAGGACTTTTTTGAAAACATAGAACAATACAAACAAAATCTCCAATCTCTAAGCAATACCAAGTTTCATATCATAAAACAACCCGCTAGTTTGTTGCAAACCTGATTGAGGTGACTGTAAATAACCAGTCAACTTACAATAGGTAGGAACAACGTACAACGTACAACTTTATGGCACCCATAACTTAGCTAAATGAATATTAGAAACGCAGAGAAAAAAGACCTACCTATTATTCTAGAAATAATGAACGAGGCAATACTCAATACTACCGCTATTTACGACTATAAAAGTCGTGATGAGGCTTATTTAGAAGCTTGGTTTACTAAGAAACAAGCAGATAATATGCCCGTACTTGTTTATGACCTAGAGGGTAATGCCGTTGCTTATGGAACTTTCGGGGTATTCCGAGCATGGGAAGCGTATAAGTTTAGTGTTGAACATTCTATTTATGTGCATGTAAACCATCAGGGTAAGGGGATAGGTAAAAAGTTATTAGTGGCATTGATTGAGGCGGCAAAGACTGGCGGTTTCCATACGATGATAGCTGGTGTAGATGCTTCTAACCAGAAAAGTTGCGACTTCCATGCACAGTTTGGCTTTGTAGAAGCAGGTAGGATAAAAGATGCGGGCTATAAGTTTGATAGATGGCTCGATTTGGTTTTTATGCAACTGATCCTGTCCTAATTACACTATAAAAGTTCACACTATTGGGGTTATTCATTAATATATAACCACTTTAAAGAGTGACTTGTCCTAAAATAGCCCTAAACAAAAAAAGAGGTCAAAAGCCATTGATATTACCACCAACTGCCTCCAACCCCTTTCTATCCTCACTTCTCATAACTCACCACCCTATTGCCTATTGCCTTCCTACTATTGCCTTGCCCCTCCTTTCTATCCCAATATTGTCCCTTCAAAGGATGGACCCCAGTTGCCCTTGCCGGTTTTGTTCACCCAGCGCATCCAGTAATATACTTTCAAACCGGCTTGTGTGCCTTCGAAAGTAATCACCAGTGGGCTTTTTGTGATGGTTTCCAACTCGGTGAGGTCGGTCAACGAAACAGGCGGCGTGCCACCTATTTTTTGCCAAATCTCGCAGCCCGTTGCGCCGTGCGGCTTGCCCTTCTTGCCCGACACGCTGTCGGTGTACCCAAGCCTGTGTACCAGTTTGTAACTGTTGTCCACCCTACCGTTGGGCACGCTAGCCGGGATGGGCATACTGGGGCGAGGACCGCCCACTACGGGAATTAGCAACGTGAGCCTATCCGTAGGGGTTAACACACTGGCGGGTAAATCGCCAAAAATTAGCCGAAGAATCGATTTCACCCCCCTCTTCGCTACATTCTTGTCTGCCACATTGGCTTTGGTACGGGTAGCACGCGTACTAGCCAATGGGTAGGTAGTATTCCAAGTAATTAGGTTGCTATTCATGGTTGCCTTGTTGGCAACACTAACAATCAGCCTCAGAATATTTGTCAATAGATAAGCGACTGCTACATTGAAGTAGGTGTTCAGTTCGCTCTCTTTTTTTGGGAAACTAGCCATATCTTTAATCTTTTAAGTTAATAAATAATTGTAAACCAACCTTTTGTATCCAACTAACGCATTCGCTGATGCGACTGAAAGCCTCTCGGGCTCGCTCTAATACCAACTTGACGCGTCTTGCGTCTTCGAAGACCAGAAGGAAAACTGCCCTGACAAAGCCTAAATCTTCGAATAGTAGCCCCTCGTCTGCTCGTAACAAGCCCCAATCTGCTCATATTTGACGATAATCGTAGTGGTTTAGGTACTGATTATCGCAGATGATACTATTATTTGCGTAAACCGCCTTCTGGTCTTCGAAGACCAGACTCGCGTCTTCGAAGACCAGAAGCGCATCAGCGAGCTACTGGCTCAGGGAGGCTCGGTTTTGCTAGTGGTGTAGAAACGTATGAGTGCCATCAGATAGGCTGACTGATGGAATGGAAGCGAAATATTGTGGTGTAGCGCAAAAGACAAAATGGCATCTTTGCAGTGCAGAGCCGCTAGCCGCAACACGCAGGCAAAGTGCAACAGCCGATGCACCCAACGCCTACGAAAGAGGGGCAACACGGCAGTAAAAACCAGCGTAAGGGGTAGAAACAAAAGCAATAGCGCAGTGAGGGTGGGATTATGGCAAGCCCAATGCAGCAAGGGGTGCTGTACGGGGGCAATGTGTGGTATTAACTTATGGTGGAACATGCGCTTAGATATAGTATGAAACCAAACCCAACCTACAAACGAATAACTGAAAACGGTGTGCTAAACAATCAAGATGTGAAGGTAGGTTTTGCTTACATCATTGCCCAACTATTTTACCATCATCGAAATATGAAAAAACGTATCATCAAAACATCAAGCAGGTACATATTACTGCTTATACCTTTCCCCTTCTACCACACAACTGTTTTTCATCCACAACCTTTCCCCACTATAACTAAAGTCAACTTTTAGCGATGTATTGCTGTTTACATTTGCAGCTTATTCATTTTTGAAATAATACCGTCTTTATGAGTTTATTCGAGCAACAAAACAAGGAATTTAGTAGTAGGCACATTGGTGTGAACGAGCAAGACACGCAAGCTATGTTTCAAACGATTGGCGTTGAAACCATGGAAGAGCTGATAAGTAACACTATACCTGCTTCTATTCGCTTGCATGCTCCTCTAAACCTGCCAGATGCTGTTAGCGAGTTTACTTACTTGCGAGAATTAAAAGAGATTGCCAATAACAATAAAATATTTAAAAGCTACATAGGGCAAGGATACTACGATACCATTACCCCAAGCGTAATATTGAGAACCATATTCGAGAATCCGGGTTGGTACACCCAATACACCCCTTACCAGGCAGAAATTAGTCAGGGAAGGTTGGAGAGTTTATTGAATTTTCAGACGATGGTATCCGATTTAACGGGATTGCCTATTGCCAATGCCTCACTTTTAGATGAAGCCACTGCCGCTGCCGAAGCAATGAATATGCTGTTTCATCATGTAAATAAGGGTGCTGTAGCCAATAAGCCAAAGTTCTTTGTGGATGAAGCTGTATTCCACCAAACAAAGGATGTATTGGTAACGAGGGCAGCCCCTTTGGCAATAGAATTGGTACTTGGAGATTATAATACAATAGCTTTGGATGAAACCTTTTTTGGGGCATTAATTCAATACCCCAATAGTAATGGAAGCATAGAAGATTACAGCAACTTTATTGATGCCGTCCATACCATTAATGGATACGTTGTTTTGGCTACCGATTTATTGGCGTTGACCTTATTAAAAAGCCCCGGCGAGTTAGGGGCTGATGTGGCTATCGGTTCCGCACAACGCTTTGGTGTGCCACTAGGCTATGGTGGTCCTCATGCTGCATTCTTTGCTACTAAGGATGATTTTAAAAGAGGAATGCCAGGGCGGTTGATTGGTGTAAGCATAGATGCGCAAGGCAACAGGGCATTGCGGATGGCACTGCAAACAAGGGAACAGCACATCAAACGCGAAAAAGCTACCTCTAATATATGTACTGCGCAAGCTTTATTGGCAAATATGGCAGCGATGTATGCGGTATATCATGGGGCTGAGGGATTGAAGGATATTGCTTTGCGAATAACTACCTTGGTGCAGGTATTGGCTGATGCTTTGGAGGAATTAGGCTATGTGAACCTGAATACTCATTGCTTTGATACGCTACAAATTAATGTAGATGCGAAAGCCCTCAGACCTTTTGCTGAAAAAAATAACATCAACTTTTATTATTTGGATGATAATCATGTAATCATCTCTTTGGATGAGACAACATCGCAAACAGATGTATTGGATATTGCTTATGTGTTTGCTGAATTGAAGGGATTGAACGAGGCGACAATAGATTTTGACAGTGATGAGGCGATAACTGTTATCCCTTTCTTCGCTAGAAGAACTTCTCCTTTTCTAACACATCCAGTTTTCAATACACACCGTAGCGAAAGTCAGATGATGCGTTATATAAAACAACTAGAAAACAAAGATTTATCGCTGAATACAAGCATGATTTCTTTGGGTAGTTGTACCATGAAGTTAAATGCTGCTACAGAGATGATACCCGTAAGCTGGCCAGAGTTTGGTAAGATTCATCCTTTTGCGCCTGCTAATCAGACAAAAGGCTACCAACAGATTATTGATGAACTGTCCGATTATTTGTGTGCAATCACTGGTTTCGATGCCTGTAGTCTGCAACCAAACAGTGGTGCGCAAGGGGAATATGCTGGGTTATTAACCATCATGGCGTATCATAAAGCACAGGGTAATGAACACCGCAACGTAGTGTTGATACCTATTTCGGCGCACGGCACTAATCCTGCAAGTGCTATTATGGCGGGGATGAAAGTAGTAGTGGTAAAGGGAACGGAAGATGGATTGATTGATGTTGCCGATTTAAAACTAAAGGCTGAGCAACATAAAGATGACCTTGCTGGTTTGATGGTTACCTATCCCTCAACGCACGGTGTATTTGAAGAAGCGATTAAGGAAGTTTGTGCTACTATACATTTACTTGGCGGACTTGTTTATATGGATGGCGCCAACATGAATGCACAGGTAGGACTTACTTCTCCCAACCAGATTGGTGCAGATGTTTGTCATTTAAACTTACATAAAACCTTTTCTATACCTCATGGTGGTGGCGGACCAGGCATGGGGCCAATCTGCGTAAAAGAACATTTAAAACCTTATTTGCCAGGGCATTATGTGCTAGAGGAAGGTCTACAGTTTACCGTTAACCGTCAACAGAACAGCGATGCGGACAACGATTTATCGGTAAACGGTCAACGCTCAACGGCTTTACATGCTGTCTCCGCAGCTCCTTATGGCTCCGCTTCTATCCTTTTAATTAGTTATGCTTATATCAAGATGTTGGGGGCAGTTGGAGTAAAATCTGCTACAGAATATGCCATCCTCAATGCAAACTATATGAAGGCTCGCTTGCAAGAATATTTCCCTATCTTATATACAGGCACTAATGGCAGTGTGGCACATGAGTTTATTGTCGATTTACGTCCGTTCAAAGTAACTACAGGTGTAGAAGCAGAAGATGTAGCCAAGCGTTTAATAGATTATGGATTTCACGCGCCAACAATGAGTTTCCCTGTGCCAGGAACTATTATGATAGAACCTACAGAGAGTGAAGATAAAGCAGAACTGGACCGTTTTTGCGATGCTATGATTGCTATCTATTGCGAGATAAAGGAAGTGGAAAGTGGGGTTTATGATAAAACAAATAACCCATTAAAGAATGCACCACATACACAGGAAGTAGTTTGTGCCGATGAATGGAACTATCCTTATTCTCGTAAGGTGGCCGCATTTCCTTTGGCTTATGTGGTTAAAAACAAGTTTTGGCCTAGCGTAGCTAGAATAAATAATACCTACGGCGATAGGAATCTTGTTTGTACCTGCGAGCCTATAGAGAGTTATATGGATGTAGAAGCTTAGTATTTGTTATAGTTGCCACAGAGGGTAAAGAAAAAAGAGAAAATAAGAACGAAAATAGCCTTATTCTCTTTTTTGTCTGTGCTTCTGTGGCAATTTTTTTTAGTCTTTACTATTTCTCTTGTGAAGTCCTCAATGTTTATAAAGGCTGACTTTCATATCCACGTTTAATGCCAGTGGTGAGCATTTTAAACTGCTCATTTGCATTTATTCCATGTATCTAATGTACAGGAATTATAACGCCAACACCTAAGGGAAGACAATGGGTTTTAGCAGATACGACGAAAAAGGCTTGGCGTTATTGGGGAATTTGAGTTCCGTCAGCCGACAACCGAAGTTGATAATTGCAATACTGCTACTATTTTATTCATAAGCCAAATTTATAACGTCCAGCCCAAACTGAAGCACAATAAACAGTCTCGGAACACTTCGCCAAGCTGATTTTATCTAAGCATATTCCAGTTACAAACTGGCTTGACTGTTACACACATCATCCTTCGGAAGACTTGTGCGAGTGGTATTGTAAATACGATTGATTCCATCACAAATCATACCTTCTGAGTTACAAACTTCACGTTTTTCGTCGTCCGTATCGCTATTCGGGTGACTAATTTGATTAAATTAGTCACCAAAACGCGCATCCACGTCATAGTAACGATCAACAGGGAGACGTGGATGCGCGTTTTGGTGACGTGGATGCACGTCCACGCCTCGTGGATGCGCATCCACGAGGCGTGGATAGCTGTTTTGGTGACGTGGACGCGCATCCACGCCTCCCAAACGATCGTTCGGACGACGAAATCGATCAAATTAATGACCCGAAAGGCGTGATTTTTGTCGATTCAAATTAAATTGATCAATCTCCAGTCCCACACCTCCAAGAGGTCTAACCAAAAATTGAGAAATTGCAAAGTTTGGCTAGATGCCTACAGCTACACCATCTGCGGTATCCAAACGGGTGATGGCAAGGTTAATGCGGTTGGGATGGTTGTTAGTTTTTAGCGATTTTGTTTTTCAATAACCATTAATAACCAACAACTAATCATTATTTTGCGCAGATGCGTATTGAACAACTAACCCTCACACGATTTCTTGCCGCCCTTATTATTGTGGTGTTTCATTATGGGCTAACTATTCCACCATTCACGCATCCTGCTATCTCTTTTCTTTTTAGCAACATCGGCATCAGTTACTTCTTTGTGCTCTCGGGTTTTGTGATGGTGGTAGCTTATAGCAAATCGGGCAAGCACATAGTACCCGCCACCTATTATAAAAATCGCTTTGCAAGGGTATATCCAGTCTATCTAATTGCACTTCTATTTACCATACTGGTGATGTGGATATGCTACTTCCCCATTACTTGGGATGCGGTGGCGATGAATGTATTGATGTTACAGTCGTGGTTTCCCCGGTATCCGATGCTTATAAACAGGGCAGGTTGGACACTTTCTGTAGAGGTGCTGTTCTACCTAAGCTTTCCCTTTTTGTATAATTACATTTATGCAAAATACAAGTTAGTCCCCATTGCTGTTGGTGTGTTATTGTTTTGGTTGCTGTCGCAGATGTTATCCAGTTATTTAAGTTCATTCACAGCATTGATTGAAGGATTTACTGTTAGCCACAATATGATTTTTTACTTCCCATTAATGCACCTGAATCAATTTTTGATAGGTAATCTTTTTGGAATCATATTATTACACACCTACCAAAGGTTTAGTACTAACTACGATGTGTTTATTGTGCTTTTATTGGCAGCAATGGCAGCCTTGTTGAGATTTCCTATTAAGTATGCCAACTATCACAACGGCTTTCTGGCAATATTCTTTGCCCTTGTTATCTTAATGATTTCCCTAAACACAGGATTCCTTACCAAGATAAGTAGTAGCAAGGCGTGCGTATTCTTGGGGGAGATTAGCTTTGGAATGTATATACTACAGATACCTGTTCATGAAGGTTTTTACAAAGCTACCAAGCCATTCTACTATGACCATCCTTATTATTTTTTCTACTTATACTTGGTAGTATTGGTTGTTTTTTCTGCCATAAGCTATCAGCTTATAGAAACCCCTTTAAGGAAATGGATTAGGCGGATAGGATAATGTTACTCTTGTACGTAACTTATAAATGCAGCTGGATTAACTATTGGAATCTTTCTAAACGGATGTAACACCAACAGATGGACATCGCCAGTTACAATGCAAGATGCATTGCAGGCAACAGCTAATTCCAGAAACATATTATCCTTTGCATCTCTACAATCAGTTATTTTTTCAGTTACATTAAAGAAAACGGCATTGCTCTCTAGGAAGGATAGAGCCGTTTTTCTTTTATTGGAACTAAGGTATTTGTCAAGCTTTTTTCTATACAGCACTTCTGTGTATTCGGCAAAAATACTATCAGACATTGCAATGATTCCCTCACGAAGTATTTTATCAAAACACAAAGCCGAAGGACTATTTGAAATTAAATTGGCACTTATAAAGCAATTTGTATCGACAACAAAGTAAGAATCATTCATTAGTTAGGATATTATCAAGTCCCTCTTGCGTAAGTCCTTTTTCTTTCATCTCTGTTCTAGTATCTTTTAAAAAGGACAAATATTCCTTGGTTGAAGTATTTATTAGTTCTTTTGCTATTGTCTGATTTATTTTATTACCTATAGACTTCTTCTTTGTGCCAGATGCCTTTTGCCAAGCTTTGGCCAACTTGTCATCTACTTCAATTACTATCCTTTCCATAATTTTACTATTGTTACATTTCAAATATACTAACTAAGAAAAAATTACTTACTATTTTTCTGTTTTGATTTCATTTAATTGTCGCCTCTCTCGTCTTACCTCCAATATCTTACTAGCAAAATGTGCTTTCTCGGCGGTTGATTTAGAAAGTTTTATGGCTGTCTCAAAATGTTTAATAGCCTTATTGTTATCATGGTCAATATAAAGATTTCCTAACAATGAATGATACATGTAGTTATCGGTTAGGTTTAGCTTCTCGGCTTCTACTATTGCCACTTTATTGCCATTTGCTTTTGCCAAAGCATAAGTACGGTTTAGGGCAGCCATTGGCGAATATTCTATTTGTAATAACCTGTTGTAAAGCTGCAAAATACTTTCCCATTTCTCTTTGGTTTCAGTCTTAATGGTATGCCAGTATCCAATGCCTGCTTCTAGGTGATACATGGTAATCTCATTACCTTCCGAAGCCCTATTTAGATAGTATTCTCCTTTATTGATGAGTTCTATATTCCAAAGGTTAGTATCTTGGTCTTGATAAAGTATTGCTTCGCCTTTATCATTAGTTCTTGCCTCAAACCTTGAGGAATGAAAGCACATAAGAGACAATAAAGCATTTACAGAAGGTTTGTTGGTTACTTTATTTTAGGTTAATAAATGGGCTAATCGCATCGCTTCAAGGCATAAGTCCTTTCGAAGTTTTACATCTTGGGTGGCAGAGTAATACCCCTCGTTGAACAATAGATAAAGTGTAATCAATACTGTTTCTAGGCGATTATTTATCTCTGATTCATTAGGGAATTCAATCTTTACCTGCTCAGCTCGTAGCTTTTGTTTAGCCCTAAAGAGACGTTTATTAATAGTTTCTTTGTTGGTCAAAAACGCCTCAGCCACTTCGTCAATACCAAAGCCACAAAGTATCCTCAGTGAAAGTCCAATCTGAGCTTCGACAGTAATAGACGGATGGCAAATGGCAAACAACATCTGCAATTGGCTATCTGTAATATTCTTATCTGATAAATCAATAGCTACTTCTAGGGATTCTATTGAAGTATGCCTTATTTCCCTAGCTACTTTCTCGTTAAAAATCTTGTTGTGCTTTAGGTAATCTTTTGCTTTATTCTTAGCTACGGTGTATAACCACGCAGTTGGGTTCTCTGGAATGCCCTTAAATCCCCAACTTTCTGATGCAAGCAAAAAGGTGTCACTTGCAATGTCTTCAGCAATCTCTATATGTTCAATACCAAATAGCTTACAGAGTACAGCGGTTATCTTTCTGTATTCTGAACGGAACAAATGTGGTATTAATATTTGATTATCCATAATTAAAAAGCCTTTGCAAGAATACAAAGGCTTTTACTAATTTTATCAATAAGCAAGAACTAAAAGAAGAATTGTTCCTTAACAATTTTACCATCCTTTACTTCAAATACAGCAATTTCTTCCATATTCATTTGGGTGCCATCTTTCATGGTGCAATTCATACCCATGGCAACACTAAAGAAAGTGCCCCCAACAACTGGCTCTGTGCAATAGCCACCAGTTACTTCGGCAACTGCTTCGTTAAAGGCTTTATCTTTTGCCTTTTTTGCTACAATCCCATTAGTTATTACAGCCATACCCATAGCCCCAGCGTGTTCTGGCTCAATACTAACTACAGTGTCACCGTACAATTCATTTAGTATTTCATCCCATTTACCTTGTTTTTCTAGCTCAATGTAACGGCTAGCTACTTCTTGTGTTGTCATAATTGTTTATTTTTGAGGAATAAAAGTAGGTGTATTTTATTACATCGGAACAATATCTCTTATTTCAACATTTCCTCCTACTTCCAATATTGGACAGCCCTCTGCCAAGGCAATAACTTCATCGTAAGAATCGGCTTTAACAACAATGTACCCACCAATTAATTCTTTAATTTCGGTGTAAGGTCCATCAGTAATTACACCATTTGGTCGTAAAACCTTACCTGCATTACCAAGCCTATTGCCAGGGTTGACCAATTTGTTTTGTGCAGCAATGCCACCCATCCAGTCCATCCACTTTTTCATCATGCCCTGCATAACTTCTGGTGCTGTGTTGGCAGCCATCTCTTTGTAATCGTTTCTAAAAACAAATAAAAACTCTTTCATAATTTAATAATTTTAATGGTTAAAAACAAATAACGATTAAGTAACTAAGAATTGGACAAAATACCCTAAATAATTTTATTTAATAAACTGTAGAATAAATTAATCGGAAAGAATTATTATCCCTAGGTACAGATTTACGTAATAAGGCGACAAAAGGGTGATTGCCTATTGGAACTGTTAGGGTAAGACAATTGTTCAGGTAAAGTCGTGTCAGGGTTGAGTTATTCTACTTCCTTAGAGAGCTTAAACTACTGTATACTCTCTAAAAACAATATTCAAATTACAAGGAAAAGTCAAGTTTTTTTATGAACCATTATGATGATTAGCATTACAAAATAATTTTGGTTGTCCTAAATTTTGTGTGAAGAATCTTAACCACTAGGAACACAAGGAATTAAAAACACAAAGCACACAGGGCATACTGAATGTGAACTATCTAAGAAAATATCAACGTTTCCGAATAGCCTAGTGTCCTTTAAGTGAAACGCAGCACCTGAATACAGTCAATGATGTCTATCCACTTTGAATAAGTCTTTGTGTCCCTTGTGGTAAAATAACCCTTTCCTACACTAAATTTAGTTAAACCATAATTTTCTTTACTTATGTATATAAAGATTGTATAATCAAAATCAATCCCC
>JANYEX010000236.1 GCA_025359725.1 Chitinophagaceae bacterium
TAAGAGTAACAAAGCCACTAAAATTGACAGTTGTTTCATAATTGGTTATTCAAAATAATATAGACCAGTTTACTTATTCTAATTAATACTCTCTAATACTCTCCTTAAAATCGATTAAAACAAACCTGTTATTGGTAAAAACAAACCTGTTATTACCAATAACAGACCTTCTATTGGGAAGCTATTGTTTCTCTATGCTGAGCGTCTTTTTATCATTACCCAACGTAATGGTTAACAGATAAAAGCCCTTGGCGAATCTGCTAGCTTCATTTATTTGCAAAGCATTGCTTCCTTGCGTAAGCGTGTATTTCTTATTAACCAAAACCTTTCCATCAATAGAAGTTATCATCACTGTTGCAGCAGTATTTTCTGTTGCATCAATTGATAAAGAAAGATTTCCCTTGAAAGGATTAGGGGCAATGTGTATGTTGTGTGGACTAATACCAACACTCACTTTTACCACGCTGCTGTAAGCATACTTACCAGTTTTGTCTATCATTTTCAAGCGATAGTAATAGCTACTAACATTAGCAGAAGGCAATACATCAGTAAATTTATAAATAGCCGCAGGTGTATTTCCCTTTGCAGTTACCGCACCAACCGTTCCAAAGGCATCACCATCGGTACTACGCTCCACCATAAAACTAGCTGTATTTATTTCATTGGCTGTTGTCCAATTACACAATACACGATTGTTTGTAGAAAAAACCGCAGCAAAGTTTACAAGCCTCAGAGGTAATGGTGCCGAAGTTGTAATCACCAAATTGTTTGTAGTATCGCTATAGTTACCAAATTTATTTAGCGAGCGTACATAATAAACATAGCCGCTATTAGGTTTAACAGTAGTATCTATAAAAGTGGTATCTGTAATGATGGCAATAAGGCTATCTCCCCTAAATATGCTGTAGCCATTTACCATGGTATCGGCAGAAGCATTCCAAGTAAGGCTTATTTTACTGCTAACTGTGGCATTGCCAGATAATAAAAGTGGTTTTGCTGGCGCAATATTATCCATCCATATTGTGTTATAAACTGTTGGCGCAGCATAGATGCCAGTTGTTGCCCCAGTTGTACCTACCTGATAAGCCCCCACAGTAATAGGTACTGGGAACTTAGTGCCTTCATGAATTTGTGTTATTACCAATTGATTGCCCACAATTACCGCAGGACCACTTCGTACAAAGTACTCTACGGGCAAGCCAGAACTTGCAGTTGCCTTTAGGGTAACAGAACGGGTGTTTGCATCAATGTTATTGACATGTGGGAACGTAATAGACTGATTCTTCAAACCCAATAAACTACTTTGTGTTCTATCGATTCTAACATTTCTAAGTGATGCTGCAACCGTATTATTTCCTTCTTTATAAAGGGAAACATAGTTTTGTGTATATCCGCCTGCACTCGAAGTAAAGCGGGTAAATCTTAGCTTGAATGTAAGGTTTCCAGAAGAATCAGTACCCAAATCCTTGAAACAACTTGCATTACACCGTGTCTTCACAGGAAGATTGGTGATAGGTAATGAGGTAACACTAGTATCAAGAAGCACTTTGGTACTTAACTTCATTGGTACTTTTAAAGAATCTTTTGTGTTGGCAGAAGCAGTATCGATAGGCCAAGGCTTATCAAAAGAGGATACAGTTAGCTTCATAATGTTTGTACTATCCATAAACTTGATACCATCATTCTTATGATAACTATACACAGCCTCAAACAAAGTATCTGGTGTTCCATCTAGCTTAAGTATGGTAAATTGTTCTACCTTTTTGAAGTAATCAGCTAAAGCTACTTGTTCGCAGGTACGGGCTAGTTCTTCATCCAAATACCATTCTGTACCTTTTTTATTCCCAGCAAATTGATTGTAAGGGGCAGGTTGATGATATTTGGAAGTATCTTTTGATGTGAAGAAGTTTTGATCTACCAACCAACCTTTTGTAAAATCCAATGACTTTAATACAGGTTTAACGTTTGGATCTGTTGGATATGTATCAGGCAAGCGAGCTGCACAAGCTTTGTCAATAAACATAGCAAGGATGTGTAAGGCACGAGGCATTGCATTGAAATGTCCTTCATAAATATCTTTCAAGCATCCGCCATATTCCATTCCAGATTTATATACACCAGTACCATCATCATTCCTGTAGATACCTGTAAAGCCTGCACCCTCACTTTGAGTAGTAGGGCGTAACCTACCTGTACCATTTTTAAACATTCCATCAATTGTCTCTGGCAAATTACCTTGCGCATAGAACAAAATAGGTACATCCTTCATGTTATTATTTGACGCAGGTGCGTAAGAACCACCTCCTGCTTTGTAGAATTTATAAATATTAGGTACGCCAGACTTAATAGGGATAGCAGCAATACATTTAGTATTATCTCGCATTGCCACGTGGAAAGGGAAATCCAAATAAGCAGAGTGTGCCATTGGGATAAATGGCGAATTAACCAACTCTGGGTGATTACTCATTACAGCAAATGCATGAATGATACTATCCATTTTTGCAGCAGCAGAAGGTCTAGTAAAATCAAAACTTAAATAGTTTGGTGGTGCCAAAAGAGAATCTCTAAATGTATTTAAAACCAAAGAAGCCAAACCCCACTTTTCAGCTACCTTCCTTATCTCGGAATATTCTTGCACTTGTCTTTCAATGTTATTATTCAAACAAATCATTATTCCCTTCACCACTCTAGTGTGAGGTGGAATCCACAAATAAGCCCCACTCGTATTATCCCCTGCTTCACCGATGAAATATTGATACACAGAGTTTATATCTTCTGGTTCTGCAAGTTTATCTGCTTTTGCAATAGTGTTTTTATTACTTACTGAATCAGCAAAAATTACCCTAATAGAATATCCTTGGTGATAATCTGGTATTGTTATAGGCGCAGCAGTTATGGATACTTTTGTACTACGAGTTATTGATACCCCTGTACTAATACTTGAATCTTTTACATTACTAAAGCCATCTAATAACTGAACAATCAATCTCCCAGTAGTATCATGTTGTGGGTTATTGTTTCGCACATCGGCAGTAATCGTAATTGCACCTGTGTTGATTCCAAAGTCATTTATTGGCAATCCATTCTGCCAGTATTGTGTATTCAGTACCTGTATTTCTGTACTTACTGCCACTTGAGCTGTCCAGCCACTATATTTCCCATAAGTTCCGTTTGCATCTTGTGGTAAAAGCTCTATGTAAAGATATTTTCCTATCAATGAGGTATCAATTGTGTAAGAAATACCAGTGGCGGCAGTTGCTGTACCTGTTGCAATCTTTCTGTAATATCCTAGGTTGAAGGAATCGGACACATAAACCGTGTAAACTGTAGATAATTCCAGGGTATTGGTAGGACTTGAATAAGTATAATCTATTTTGATAGTAGCAGTTGCCGCAATATTTCCTGTTTGCCTGATGGACTTAATTAATTCAGGTCCATTATGTTCAGTAACAGGTGTTGCAGTAACCGCAGTAACAGGCTGACCAGTTGTAAACCCAGATGCAGTTGAAGGATAAACCCTAAAAGCAAGGTACTTTCCTAAGTCGTTTCTAGTAGTGCTATATGAAGCAGTGTTGGTACCGGGAATAATTGTAAAAGGGCCATTTGGACTTTTTGAAGACAACCATTTCACTGTAGTGCCAGCAGTATCAGAGCCAGTAAGGGTATAACTACCCGTTAATGTTTGTAATGTTTGAACAATCCCATTAATAGCAACATTGTTCACTGCTGGTGCAGCATCAGGCAAGGCAACAGAAATATCATCCAAATCAACATAATTATATTGATAAAGTGCTTGAATGTCGAATATTAGTTGATTCATCAAAAGGGTAGGTGTTGTTGTTGTAATGTTACCACTAACAGACTTAACCAACGAATCGTTGCTCACTTTCTTTATAATACCAGTTACACTAACAGATGTATCTGACGTACGACTAATTCTCATGGTGAGTTGATACCATGTATTGTTGACAGGAGTCAAATTACCATTTGGTATGTACGATAATCCTGTTGGCAGCCGAAGAATTCCCTGCAAGCCCATTGGCGATATACTTGTAGTTGGATTTGAAGTATTGTTATCGATGTTGGTAACACCTACAACACCGCCAAACCCAATCCTATTAAAGTTTGAATTATTGGTTGTGTTGGTAGCGCCTGCCAACTTAGTAGTCCTCAATTTATAACTAAGTATAATATCTCCATAGCCATAAGTTAAGGTTTTTTGAATCTTCTCCCCCGAATATCCGGAAGGTTTAGTTTGCCCGGCATTTAGGCGTAGGATTTTATTGGTAGTGCCAGAATCATATTGCACGGTTGCCAAAGAGGTAGTGCCAAATAATTCCCAACCTAGCGGAAGGCTGTTAATACTGTCAATCTCAAAGTTATCACTAAGTAGTTTAGTGGTTTGGGCATTGCCTACGGTTTTAGTGGCAAAAAAAGCAATAAAAAGTAATAAAAAATGGGGAGAGCTAAAGCGTAAATTCTTTTTCATAACAAACAATATTTATTTGGAGTGCAAGCTACCTGTAATCATTTCGATTATAACTGCTTAGAATCTCGAAGAAAGGTTTAGATGTTGCAGATTAAGCTTTATTATCCAAATTGAATAATAAAGGTCAGTCTAGTCATTCACTATCTAGCATACAAATCTATTATTGTACATTATAATAAAATCTCGTTTGCAAGAAGTCGTTGAAACCTTCATTTCCGTTCGCCAATCACACGAATAAATAAAGGAATGGGAAATATATTAATTATCAGCTTTATAAAAAGAATATGCCTTCATGTACAACTTAATAAGATACTATATTAACATACAATATCCTGCTTCTGAAAATAATAGGCGCATAAAGTAAACTATTTCGTTTTCGATTGGTCTGTTATAAAAATAATTGTAATAAATATGAAAAGAATGCTATTGAAGAAAATCTTAGTTGCAGCAAGCGTAATAATTGGGGTATCAAACAGTATTAATGCCCAAACTGCTTTG
>JANYEX010000247.1 GCA_025359725.1 Chitinophagaceae bacterium
AACGTGGCTGCTGCGGAGGGCGACTTTAAGGAATACATTAATAAAGATTCTTTGCAAGTGATACCTGTAGCTTATGGCGAACCTTCCTTGGCAGAAGCTACCATAAATGAGAGGTATCAGTTTATTAGAAAAGGATATTTCTATTTAGATAAAGAAAGCACTGCCGACAAGCTGATTTTTAATAGAACAGTTACCTTGAAAGATAATTGGGCGAAAGTGAATAAATAAGCAATTTGCAGGTAATAAGTATTAAGTTGCCTTTTTACTTGGTCTCTTTCGGGTTTTATTAAATGAACGTCCAACTTATTACCTACCACTCAATGACTCTTTTACAAAAATTCATACAATATTGTCAGCAAGAACTCAGGCTTACCATACCTCAAACACAACTTGTGTTGGCGGTAAGTGGCGGGGTAGATAGTGTTGTAATGGTTGACTTATGCCACCAAGCAGGCTTTCAGTTTGTGATTGCCCATTGCAACTTTCAATTGAGAGGTGAAGAGAGTACTGGAGATGAACAATTTGTTAGGTCTTTAGGTGAGAAGCACAATAAAGAGGTATTGGTAAAGGTTTTTGATACAAAAACTTATGCCGAAGAGAACAAACTTTCTATTCAAGTGGCAGCAAGAGAGTTGAGGTATGGGTGGTTTGAGGAAGTAGTTAGGCATAAGGCGTTAGGCATAAAAGAAGAGAATAGTAAATCACTTGCGACTTACGACTTACGACTTACGACTTTGCTTTCCACCGCCCATCATGCTGCTGATAATATTGAAACCTTATTATTAAATTTCTTTAGGGGGACTGGCATTAGTGGGTTGCATGGTATTCTTACGAGGCAGGGGAATGTAATCCGTCCATTGTTGTTTGCCAAGCGGGAAGAGATTGTGGCTTATGCCAAAGAACAGAATTTAAGCTGGGTAGAGGATAGCAGCAATGCTTCGGATAAATATTCCAGAAACTTTGTGCGGCATCAGGTAATGCCGATGATAAAAAAAATTTATCCGCAGGTAGATGATAATCTTTTGGCAAACATTGAACGGTTTAAAGAAATAGAATTGATTTATAACGCATCCATCCAACAGATAAAATCTAAACTGATTGTAGTAAAAGGTAATGAACAGCATATACCTATCCTCAAACTAAAAAAACAAACACCCTTAAAAACAATCGTTTTTGAACTAATAAAAGACTTTGGCTTCACTGCTACACAAACCGAGGAAGTGGTAAAATTTTTGGATGCGGACAATGGCAGTTTTATGGCCTCTGGTAATTATCGGTTAATAATCAACAGAAACTGGCTCATCATTGCCCCGCTTAAAACCGAGGAAGCGAGCAATATTATCATTGAAGAGAATACCAAAAGGATTTCATTTGCCGAAGGCCAACTGCTTTTTCAAACCAGTACTTACGATAGCAACCATCTGCCTATCGAAACGAATATTGCAGCCATTGATGTAGGAGAAATAAAGTGGCCATTGTTGCTTCGCCCATACAAGCAAGGGGATTATTTTTACCCCTTGGGAATGCTAAAAAAGAAGAAGTTGAGTAAGTTCTTCATCGACCAAAAACTTTCAAAGACCGACAAGGAAAGGGTTTGGGTAATAGAAAGCGACAAAAGAATTGTGTGGGTTATTGGCTATCGCATCGATAATAGGTTTAGACTAAAGCCTTCTTCAAGCAAACAATTGGTTATTAGCACAAGTAAAATACGCTAGCAAAGATTTCGTCGCAAAAGGGAAGGCTTTCGACACGGAAGGAAAAGCTTTTGCGACTAAAGAGAAGACTTTCACGAGTCTATTTACTCTTCTACATATACTCTTTTTACTCGCTGACTAATACCCGTCATCACCTCATATGCAATAGTACCAGCCCATTCAGCAACTTGTTGGATGGGCAGATTTCCCCCAAATATTTCTACAGCATCACCCTCTTTTACGTAGGGGATGTCGGTAATATCCACCATCAACATATCCATACAAACGCTGCCTACCAAGGGCGCAAGAGAATCTTTAATATAAAGGCTACCTACCCCATTACCTAGTTTTCTGCTAAACCCATCGGCATAACCAATGCGGATAGTTGCAATAATACTGTCTCGGTGTAGCACCCCTCTTCGGTTATAACTAACTGTTTCTCCTGCTTTTACGTTTCTAATCTGCGCAATGGTCGACTTTAAAGTAGCCACAGGTTCTAGCTGTATCTCTTTTCCGTCGGCACTATCTACACCATAAAGACCAATACCTAGACGCACCATGTCATATTGCAAATTGGAATGTCTGAATATGCCCGCCGAATTGCAAAGGTGTTTTGTAAAGGGATAATTGAGTTGGGATTGAAGAATAGCAACCGCATCACTAAATAATGTATCCTGGTGTTGGGTAAACCCATCATGCTCTGCGGCCTCGCTACCTGCCAAATGACTAAAAACACTTTGCACCACCATCGTATTGTGTAAGGACAATTCCTTGGCTAATTGCATTACCTCTTCTGGATCGAAGCCAAGGCGGTTCATCCCTGTATTCAACTTTGCATGTACTGGAAACTTGGTAATACCTTGCTTCAATAGGTATTCGTGGAAGGAATGGTAGATGGAGAAAGAATAAATTTCAGGTTCAAGATTATGTTCTAACAAGGCATCGAAACCAGCTTCATCCACATTCATAACCATAATGGGAAGGGTAATGCCGCCCAATCTGAGTTCAACGCCCTCATCAGCATAAGCAACAGCCAGATAATCTACCTTATAAAACTGCAACAGTCTAGCCACTTCAACACTTCCGCTACCATAACTAAACGCCTTCACCATAGCCATCAGCTTAGTAGTAGGCAACAGTTTTTCCTGATATTGCTTCAGGTTATGTACCATTGAGGTAAGGTTTATTTCCATCACAGTTTGATGTACCTTTTGCTCTAACCAACTACTAATGCGTTCAAAAGAAAAAATACGTGCACCTTTCAGTAAGATAAATTCATTGTGAAACTGAGGGGCGTCGGTCTCATGCCTTGCGTGTGCTTGCAGGAAATCTTCGGTAGAATAATAAAAGAAAGTTTCTTGGATTGAGTCCTTAAAAACTTCTTTGTATTCGGTAATGGCTTCTCCAATACCAATTAATCTATGGATATTCCTTTGCTCTAACTCACTAGCTACCATATTGTACAAAGCCTCCTCGTATAAGCCTGATTGTAAAATATCTGAGAGGATAACCGTTGTTTTATTGTTACCCGCTTGTTGTTGTAAATAATCTAAGGCGATGTTTAATGAGGAAAGATCGTTGCTATAACTATCATTTAATACATGGCAATTATTGATTCCTTTCTTTAGCTGCATTCGCATTTCGAGCGGCTGCAGTTGTAATATTCTCTGTTGGATAGTTTCAAAAGGTATCTCTAACAAGAATAAAGTACAGATGCAGGTAATAGAATTATCTAGGGAAGCCTTGTCTGTAAACGGGACGAAGATGGTATAATTAGTGCCTTTGTAAGTAAGAAATACCTGTGTTTTATTATCTACTTGAATCTCTGCAATCACTTTAAGGGTAGCATTGGTTTCTCTACTCCAAGAGAAAAATTCTATACTCTTCTGAAAAAGAAACTCCTTTGCTTCCTCTAAATCTAAATGGTCGTCTATCGATTCTCTACAATAAATCAACTGCTTGCAAATAGGGAACAACTGAAGTTTCTCCAACACCTTCTGCTTCATATCAACAAAGCCATCGTTATGTGCTTCGCCAATACTAGCTAAGATTCCAATAGTAGGTTGAATGATTCCTGCCAATGCCGGCATCTCCCTAGAAGAAGAAATACCCGCTTCGAATATGCCAAGGTTATGTTGTTCGGTCATCTGCCAAACACTTAATGGTACACCTATCTGCGAATTATAACTACGGGGACTGCGTACAATATTATAATCGTGACTAAGCAATTGATACAACCACTCCTTTACAATGGTTTTTCCATTGCTGCCGGTAATGCCAATAACGGGATAGTTAAACCCCGCCCGATGTATGGCTGCCAATATCTGCAAAGCTTTCAACACATCCTTCACCTTAAAGAAGTTTGCTTCGGGATAATTGGCAGTATTTGTATGTCTGCTGATAACAAATTCGCGAACACCCTTTTCGTAAGCCTCTTTTATAAATTCATGTCCATCTCTTCTTGGCCCTCTCAAGGCAAAAAAGAGTGTTGTTTTAGGGAATACAATCTTACGACTATCCACCACCAAATGTTCGATAGTAGCGGGTAAGGAAGTGGGGATTCCTTCTTTTATGTTATCGGTGTTTGAGTCAGTCATAAGTTGTAAGTCGTGAGTCGTAAGTCGAGAATCGGTAGTTACTTGCGATTTACGTTTCCCGATTCCCGCTTTCTAAAGTGCATATTTTCTTTTTCGTTGCCATTGCAAAAACAACCCAATTAATATAAGCATGGCAATCGGTGCAACAATGTTTACCAACTGCCACTCAGTCCTTTCCGCCGCTACTTTCTTCTTATCTAACAACCGCAGGGTGAACTCTTTGTTGCGTGTTTCGAAGATACCATTGTTACTAACCAGATAGTCTATGCAATTCAATAAAAACTCTCTGTTTGCAAATCTATAATTTTCAAACGGAAGTTCACCCATAGATAGTGGCCCATTGGTTTGAGTTACTGCATTGGTTACAATGTCTGCATCTGCCATTACTATTTGCTTACTATCTCTCGAGCCTCTTGATTGAAAGGGTTTGCCCGTAGCTTTCTCTACAGAATCTGTAACGTTTGTGGTAAGTCTATTAGCAAATAAAGATTTAAACTTTCCTTCCAACAAAACTACTACTGGCACATAGCTTCTAGTAAAACTTCTGAAGTCTTCCTCCGTCTTTACACTATTGGCGCTCACCAAAGCGGGCGAACCAAGCACCCGGCTATTAGAATCGCTAGCTAATAAAATTGTTTTATTAATGCCTTCTGCCTTTACGGTATCGATGCTAGAAGGAAATATGGGTAGTACTTTATCTAGATTTTTTGAGATAGGATTGTTATTTACCCCTGCGAGTAATGGATAGTAAGGCCAAGGCACACGTTGCATCCGTGGGCTTTTGTCGGGGTTATAACCAATAACTAACGGCAGTTTAGAGCAATTTAAATCCTGCAACAAATCGCCATTTATACGCACGCCATATTTAAAAAGAATATCGTCAATATTTAGTCCCCTATCGTAAGCGGTATATTCAGATTTGCTGCGCATGAGGCTATCCAACTCGGCATGAAGCTTATCAATACACCAGATTATCTTTCCGCCATTCATCACGTATTGATCAAGCTTTAGCTTATCCTCATCGCTAAAAGGGGTCGTTGGTTTTACAATCAACAGCACATCAACCTTAGAAGCATCAGGATAGGCAGCTTTTAAATCGAAAATACCTAAGCGATATTCTGTACGCAAACTCTCGCCCAAATCATTCACCGTTCTATCTATTGGTTCGCCATTACCAACTGTATAAGCAATAACAGGCACCACGGTACGGGTAAGTTTATTAATTGCACTAGCAAACTTAAATTCCAACAAGGCTTCGGCGGCGTTGCGCGTTGCCTCGACATCTTCTTGTGGAATGTCGTTTACCACATTATACTGTTTGTAAATCTTTTTGCTGCTGCGCAAATCAACCGCAATGGGGCGTTTATCTTTATAAGTAACCAATGCAGAAGGTATTATCAACTGATTAGTTTCTTTTTCATTACTTTTTTCAGAAACCTCACTTCTTTCAAACACAACACCAAGGTGGGCAAGGCTATCATACAGCATTGCTTTTGCGGTATCATCAGTAAGGTCATCTCCTGGTTTCTCGAAAGATATTTCTATTTTATTATTAGATACCTGCTTTAATTCTTCCAAAAAATCCTTAGTTGCCAAACTCAGTTTCTTATAATCTGCAGGCAAATCGCCGGTAAGAAATACCTGCACCTTTATCACATCATCCACCTGATTGAACAGTTGTTTGGTGGATGTGTTGATACTAAAACGCTTCTCGGCAGTAAGGTCTAACCGATAATCGACAAAGGAAGAAGCGTAAACAAGGGCAATGAAAACAATAATTAATATTGCCCAACTATATTTATAATTCATAAGCTTTAATGTCGTAAGCCGTAAGTGGTTACTTGTAAGATAAAAAAAGAGAATCCTGTCTTACTTATATCTAATTCTTTACGCTTAATATTCCTCTTTGTAATTATTCTTTTTACGTCTAAAACGCCCCTTCATACTGTCAGGATATTTTATTTTGTTAACAAAATAAAAGTTTCGGCTAACAAAAAAACTTTACTTCCTACTAATATTCCTCTCAGTAATAAATAGAAACAGCAAAATCAATCCAACAAAATAAATCATGTCCCTCAAATCAATCACCCCTCTGCTGATGCTTCTGTAATGCGCATCAATGCCCAACATATCTATGTAATAGTCGGCCCCAGCCTTAAAAACGGGCAACTTACTAATGGCATCGAACCCATTATATAGCAAAAAACAAACAAACGCTCCCGCAATAAACGCCACCACCGTGTTGTTGGTAAAGCTGCTGGCACAAATACCTACCGCCGTATAAACTGCACCCAACGCCACCAAACCAAAGTAACTACCCATAGTTGCGCCCACATCTATGCCGCCAATGCTACTGAGTTGCTGGATAGAAACTGCGTAGATAACCGTGGGCACTAAGGCGGCAACCACTATCAGCAAGGCACCAAAGAATTTGCCACTCACTATTTGCGATGGCTTTAGCGGAAGCGTTTTTAGCAGCTCGAATGTGCCGCTTTTATATTCTTCGGCGATACTGCGCATGGTGATGGTAGGTATCAAAAACAAGAGTATAAAAGGTGCGGTGGTAAAAAAGCTAGCGAGGGAAGCGTAGCCAAAGTCGAGCACATTGCTATTGGGAAAAACGAAAAGTAAAAGTCCATTGAGCAATAAAAAAACGATGATGGCGAGGTAACCAGTGAGGCTACTAAAAAATTGCTGCCATTCTTTTTTACAGATAATCCACATGCGCCAAAAATATGTTTTAAAAGTTGCACTAAGGCATTGCACAAAAAGTTGGGTAAAGATTTACCATTTAATTTAAGAAAATGGGAAAGATGAATGAAAAAACAACTATAGCAACTGTGCTTGGAAAAAATATTGAACAACGCCATTTCGGCGATAGGAGAAATCTCATTTAACAATCTAGGCTTCTTTGAATAATCTTCCTACCTCGTTGCAGTTAGATTTCTCGTGCCTCGAAAGGACATCCTATTAAACTTTGTGATGTAACCATCGAAAATAAGCCTGTCAGACTGAGGCATTAATCAGCGTTTCTCAAGCTTGTTGATTTTCGTTGAGTACATCACGTCATTCCCATTTTTTTCTGTGCGACAGATGAACCATTCGAAAGGACGGGAATATGGAGAGATTGAATTTCCGAAGAGGTCTATTGTGCAAACAAGATACCACCCCGCCCTGCGGCACTCATCCGGTGGGAATTACCCCATTTTTGTGTAATAACCAATCTTTAACGTGTTATATCGAATATTTAATGTGTTATATCGAATATTTAACGTGTTATATCGAATATTTAACGTGTTATATCGAATATTTAATGTGTTATATCGAATATTTAACGTGTTATATCGAATATTTAATGTGT
>JANYEX010000271.1 GCA_025359725.1 Chitinophagaceae bacterium
AATACAGTGTTGACTTTCAGCAGATTTTTCTTTTTCGATCGGTCAAAATTATAGTCCAATCTGCCTAGTTGTAACCCTCCCCAGCCTACCTGATTAACCAAAGTATCCCCATTTTTTTTGTTACGATATTTTATTGGTTGAGAAAAAAAACGATGAGTATGTCCTCCCAAAATCAAATCAATATCGTAAGTCTCTTTTGCCAGTATTTCATCACTAATTCTATCATCTGTATACTTATCTCCCAAATGAGATAAGCATATAATTACATCGCAACCATGACGTTTAAGAAAATCTGCTGTTGTATTTGCACACTCTACAGGGTCGCGATAAATTGTATTTCCATATAAACTTTCCTGAATTAATGTTTTTAGTTCAATTCCAACACCGAAAATTCCAACTTTAATGTTGCCTTTCTGAAAAATTTTATATGGAACTGATTTATTTTCCATAGGTGTGTTAGTAAAATCATAGTTGCACAAAAGCACAGGGAAAGTTGCATGCCTGAGTTGTGATGAAAAATTTTCTACACCACCATCAAAATCATGTTCCCCCATTGTGCAGGCATCATAACTCATCATGCTCATGGCTTTTATTTCGGGCTCTCCATGGTAAGTTTTAAAATAGCTAGTATCTCCTTGAAATATATCTCCTGAATCAAGTAATAAAACATGTGCTACCTCTTGCTTTATTTGTCGTATTGTAGTAGCTCTTGCAGAAACTCCCCCCATACCTGCATTTCTGCTTCCATCCATCGGAAATGGGTCCAGCCTACTGTGCACATCGTTTGTGTGCAGAATGGTAAGAGAATCTTTTATGAAACTATTATCTTCATTAGCCCCAGTCACTAACGATGAGGTTAATAATGCCCCACCTACTAGGGCTGATTGCTGTATAAATTTCCTTCTATTGATTGACATAAACTATTCTTTTATCAGTTTTGGCATCAATTGATTTACCTTGCTCTGTCAATAATTGTACATAAGAAATAACCGCATCTCTTACAAGATACCCTTTGTTTATTAATGGAAAAACTTTTATCATGGGTGAGTTATCACCACCCTTAGCAATATAATCAGCATTGGCAACAGTATAAATGCTATCTACAGAAAGGGCATTGCCATTTATTAATACATCTACTGCTTTTTTATTGTTGATACCCATTGTGATACCACTAAGTGGCCACCCATTTTTATCTGCTACGTGATTAAGAAAAGATAATAAAGAATCGCCCCTTACTTTTTGAAGGACTAATAAATTATCAAAACGTATCAAATCGAAAATACTTCCTAGGGTTACATCTCCTTTGGCTAGGTATGATTTTATCCCACCATAATTAATAAAGGCGGCATCTATATGTTGATTGAAAATTTTCTCACCAATTGTTTTAACTGCATCTGCTACAAAATTTCCTAGCCCGCTTTCTGGTTGACGTTTAACCATTCCATTAACTGAAAAACCAATTACCGTATTCATTGACCTTGAAATACTATCCCTATAGCCCAATAAAAAAGCTTGCATAGCGGAATCCTTCTTTGTACTTCCATCTATTTGATAGATACTATAGGATACCTTAATGTTTTGGGCATAAGTATATGGGCAATACAAACAGGTGAAAAGACATATAATAGTGTGCAGAAAGTACATGAAGGGAAATGTTAGGATGTGAAGTTATGAACTTTGCTATTTATCAAAATAATGATTTTAGTCATTTTCATAAACTCACCAATAAAAAAAGTCCGTAACTGTGTTAATTAGTTACGGACTTTTTTGAAAAGTAATTTTCTCTATTAAATATTCAAACCACCACAAGCACTCAATACCTGCCCTGTGATATAACTACTCAAATCACTAGCTAGGAAAAGGGTTGTATTAGCGATCTCTTCTGCTTTGCCGAAGCGTCCTAAAGGTATTTTCTTTAAAAAGTCTGCTGCACCTGCACCATCTTGTAAATAATGGGTCATGTCTGTTTCTACAAACCCAGGTGCTATTGCGTTACAACGAATATTGCGACTTCCTAGCTCGGCAGCAATAGATTTAGTGAATCCAATAATACCTGCCTTACTGGCTGCATAACTACTCTGACCCGCATTGCCACGGATACCAATAATAGAACTCATGTTGATAATACTACCTGTTTTGGCTTTCATCATTGGTTTAATAACTTGCTTGGTGATGTTGAAAACACTCTTTAGGTTAATGTCTATCACCTCATCCCATTGTTGTTCCGTCATTCTCAATAACAGATTGTCTTTACTAATACCAGCGTTGTTTACGCAAATATTTATTTGTCCAAACACATTCAATACATCAGTTACAAAAACTTCTGCGTCGGCAAAATTGGCGGCATTGCTCTTGTAGGCCTTTGCTTTTACACCCAATGCCTGCAACTTACTCTCCAATGCCGCTGCTTTTTCGGCACTACTGTCGCTAACATAAGTAAAAGCAATTGAGGCACCATGTTCAGCCAATTTAAGCGCAATTGCTTCACCTATTCCGCGGGCAGCACCTGTAACTATTGCAACTTTGTTTTCTAATAATTTCATAAAACTAATAATTAATAAGGCAGCAAATATAGTGTTGCATGGGTTTTAAGTAGTAGGTTTTAGGTAATAAGTCAGGGGTTTTAGTTTTACAAAAGACATACCACCTACTACTTGTAACCTTGCACCCTAAACATACGAATCCAATTTGGCGGCTGCTTTTTCCAAGTCTTCTGGGGTATCAATCTCAATGCCCATATAGTCTGTTACCACCATTTTTATGGGTACGCCATTTTCCAAATACCTCAAGCACTCTATCTTTTCAACGGCTTCTAATGGGGTCATACTCCAGTTTGTAAATTTTATCAGAACTGGCTTTCTGAAAGCATACACACCAATATGTTCGTAATAGGTAGGGGTAATTTTGCCATCCCTGTTGTAAGGAATTACCGAACGGCTGAACATCATGGCGTTCATATTTCTGTCAACAACTACTTTTACGTAGTTGGGGTCTGCTATTAATTTCTCATCAGTAAGTACCTGCATCAGCGAAGCAACCTGAATTTTATTTTCTGTATCTTCTTCAAAAAGATTAATTAACCTTTCCAAAGGTTCTTTTTTCACAAAAGGCTCATCGCCCTGCACATTCACAATCACATCCACATCTATCACCACCACTGCCTCGGCTATACGGTCGCTACCACTTTCGTGCTGCCCTTTACTCATCACCGCCTTGCCGCCGTTATTGGTTATCTCGTCATAAATAATTTCGCTGTCAGTCACTACAAATACATCATCAAACAACCCAGTGGCAAGCGTATTGTCGTGGGTATGTCTTATCACCGTTTTGTCGCCCAATATCTGCATCAGTTTAGCAGGAAAACGAGTAGCAGCATAGCGTGCAGGTATCATTGCAACAATCTTCATCAGCAGTTGATATTAATTGCAACAAAGATTAAGAATATTAGGATTGAAAAGTATTGTGACTAATAATAATTTGCGGTTTTTATAAAACACCCAGATTTACCTAATAAAAACGACGATTTAATTTGTATGAATCGTCCTTATAATGAGTTTAAGAGTGATTTATATAAACTAAATCCCCCTGAAACTCATTTTGAGGGAGATATTAATTATGTAAACGCTCATTTAGATATTACTAATAACCATAGTAATAAACTAATCGGTTATTTAATTGATAAATATCCTTGCTTATTTCAGAATATCTTTGCGTAAATGTCTCTATTATTAAACATACACCCCGTCAATCCCAATCAACGACACATAGACACTGTGGTTGATTGCTTGCTATCAGGCGGCGTTATCATCTACCCAACAGATACAATATATGGTTTGGGCTGCGATATTTTTCAGCACAAAGGAGTGGAAAGAATTGCTAGGATAAAACAGGTTGACCCTGCAAAGGCGCAGTTAAGTTTTGTTTGCAATGACCTTAGCGACCTCAGTAAATACACCAAGAGCATCGACACACCTTTGTATCGGTTACTCAAAAAATATTTGCCAGGGCCTTACACTTTCATTCTTCCTGCTAGCAAAGAAGTGCCGAAAATATTGCAGACAAAAAAGAATACTATCGGTTTGAGGATACCCGACAACCTGATTGTAAAAACTATTACCCAGCAATTGGGGCATCCAATATTATCTGCTTCACTGCCAGGAGAGATGGTAGAAGAATATACCGACCCCGAATTGATGTACGAAAACTTTAAAAACTTAGTGGATATAGTAATTGATGGAGGCATTGGCGGCATGACCCCATCCACTGTTATTGATTGTACAAGAGATAGCTATGAAGTGATAAGAATCGGTGCGGGCGAATGGGATGAATAAATCTTAAACCTAGATTTGTGCGCAATTTTTAAATAAAATATCCGTTTTAAAATTCAGTCTATATTTTTACTACATCAAAATATGAATTAACTGATTTTATAAAAGAAAAAGTATCTCTGATGAAAAAGTGTTTTACCTATTTGAGTTGTATGATGATGGTAGTGTTTTTTGCAAGCTGCCACGAAAAATCAAAACTTTCACTGGGGTCAGATTATTATCTGATGGGTGACAAAGAAGATTCGGCGAGTGTGAAACTTGTACATGCTTTGGGTAATAGTTTTGATGATGTGATTTTGGGGGAGATTGTAGATTATAACAGGGATCCTAAATTTATTTTGATTCATAGAAAAGTAACGGAAAAAGCAAAAGCACTTTTTGAAGAATCCCCTCTTTGGGAAAAACAAAGCAAATATCCAGACCAGTTTTGGATAATTGACGAACAATACGACGGCATAAACGGTCCGTTGAATTATGCTGAATACGTAACCAAAAGAAAACAGCTACAGATTTCGGATGGTGTGAATATTAAATAGAATTATAAGAAACGACCCGCAATTCAAACTCATAACTTACAATTCACAACTCACAACTAACTAATGGCTTACATTTTAACCATTCTTGATAAAACCCCACAGTTTGGTAACGACTGTTTTATTGCACCCAATGCAACTATTGTAGGCGACGTAACAATGGGCGATGAGGGTAGCGTTTGGTTTAATGCAGTTATCCGTGGCGATGTGAACAGCATTGTTATGGGCAATAAAGTAAACGTTCAAGACTGTGCTGTAATTCATTGCACTTACCAAAAGAACCCTACAATTATTGGCAACAATGTATCTATTGGGCATAACGCGTTAGTGCATGGATGCACTATACACGACAATGTACTAATAGGGATGGGGTCAATAGTGATGGACAGGTGCGTGGTAAACAGCAACTCGATAGTGGCGGCTGGCGCAGTTGTTTTAGAAGGAACCATTATAGAGGCAGGAAGTATTTATGCTGGCGTGCCCGCAAAAAAGGTAAAAGATATTTCTCAAGAATTGATAAGTGGGGAGATAAACAGGATTGCCAACAACTATGTAAAATACGCCAGTTGGTTCGAAGATTATAATGAGGTCAAGAATCTATAAATTTGCTTTATGAGAAAAATATTTTTTTGTGTTACGCTCGCAGTTTGGTTTTGCAGTTGTGGCATATTTAATCATCATACAGAATTAAGTTGCCCCGCCAACACTATACAAGGCGGTGCAGACCTTACCCCTCATAGTAGCTGCCCGCCAGCTGCTTTTGGTGCAGAAAAAATATTAGCTTCTCTTGATAAACAAAAAACTGTACCTCATCCAACTGCAAAGGGAGACCCAATAACTGGCAAGAAAACTTCTCAAGCAAAAGGAATTAGAACGGGTGAATTAGAACGTCCAGCCAAACTAACTAGGGCAGAAAGAAGAGAAAAAAGAAAAGAGGATAGACGCAAGAGAGAAGAAGAAAAAGCCTTGGAAAGACAATTGAAGAGAGATGCGAAATTAGAAAAAAAGCAAGCAGACCCTTATTGATAAGTTGGGTTAATCCCATTCGTTATCCTTGATGCTATCTACTATGTTGAGGTAGCTAACATATCGTTCGGCAGAGATTTTCTCTTCATTAACAGCATCTTTTACGGCACATTCCTGTTCATTAAAGTGCATACAATTATTAAATTGGCAATCGTTTACCAAGGCTTTCATCTCAGGAAAATAACCGCTTATTTCTTGTTTGGTCACGTCTGCCAAGCCGAGTTCTCTAATGCCGGGAGTATCTATTATTTTTCCTCCAAAAGGTAAATCGAACATTTCCGCAAAGGTGGTAGTATGTAATCCCTTTCCGCTCCACCCACTTACTTCTTGTGTTTTTAAACTCAATTCTGGAAATAATGCATTGATAAAAGTCGATTTCCCTACGCCGCTATGCCCACTTAATAATGTGGTTTTATTATGCAACAATTGTTCTACCTCTTTTAGTCCCTCTTTTTTAAGAATGCTTGTCAGCAATACTTTATAGCCAATGGCTTCGTAAGTATTTCTTATCTCTTTAAACTTGTCCAGTTCTTTCTTTCGGTAAACATCGCTTTTGTTAAAGACAATAATTGCGGGTAAGTGATACATTTCGCAGGCTACTAAAAAGCGGTCAATGAATCCAGTACTTGTTTTGGGATCTTTTAGTGTAGCGAATATTAATGCTTGATCTAAGTTTGAGGCAATGATGTGTCGTTGATTCTTATGGCGTGGGCTGGTACGGGCTACATAATTTTGTCGGGGATGTATAAAGGTGATGGTTCCAGTGTCTTCTATCTCATTTTCTATCTCCATTTCTACCTCATCGCCCACAGCTAATGGGTTGGTGGTAGTGATGCCATCTATCTTAAAAATTCCTTTTATACGGGCATTGTAGGTTTTCCCTTCTGGGTTTTTTACCACATACCAACTTCCTGTAGATTTATATACTAATGCCTTCATCAAAAACGAAGATACAGTTTTAAGGAGTTGTATGTTTCTAGTTTCACTTAGCGGATTCAGAACTATCTTCTTCTCAACCAATTTTCTGGATTTTGAAATACTTTTCTATCGTTCAATACCTGAAACTCAAATTGTCCATCGCCATCCAGATCTGCTGCTACTTTTCCTAATACAGAACCTGCTTTTACTGCATCGCCAACTTTTACATTTACAGTAGCAAGCATATTGTAAGTGGTAAAATATTTACCATGCTTTACCATCACTGCCTGAAATGCATCTAAGTCCATCACGGCAGCAACCTCGCCATCGGCAACGCACTTTATAATAGCACCCACAGTTGTCTTTATAAAAATGCCATCATTATCTGCTACCAACTTAGTTCCTTCAATCTGCTGTCTTCCAAACTGTCCATATATTTTGCCCCCATCTAGTGGCCAAGGCAAACGCCCTCTATTGTTTTCAAAATTCAAAGATTCTATCAATCCTTGGGGTGTAGATTCGAATGTACTATAAGCCCTTGTTGTCTTTGGAGTAACATCTTTATTAGCTACTTCATTTTTCGCTACGGGCGTTTCTACATCCGCTGGTTTTGTAGCAGGCTTGTTTGTAGAAGCAATAGTGGTATTATTCTTTGTTGCGCTCTCTCTATCTCTTGCTTCTTTTTGTTGTTGAGCCACCCTTTTCTTTTCTTCCTCTGCTGCTTTTTGTTTTGCAATCCTTGCCAAACGTTCTTTTTCCGCCGCTTCTGCCAAAGCTCTTTTAATAGCTAAATCAATGGCAGCTCTTAGCTTTTGTCTGTCCTTTTCTCTTTGTTTTATCTGCGCAGCAATATCTTTTTCCTGAGATTTCAATTGTTTTACTACCTGATTTTTTTCTTTTTTATCATCCTCCAAAACCTTTAGCTGGTCGCTTTGGCTTTGTAAAACGTTACTTTTTTCGGTTCTGTTATTATTTAGCTTATCCAAAGAACTCTGCAAAAGATCCTGCGTTTTGGTGATGGTCTCTGCTTGTGTTTCCCGATATTGGCGATAACTTTTTAAGTAAGTCATCCTTTTCAAAGCGTCATTAAAACTTTGTGCTGAAAAAAGGAAATTCAAATAATCATTATTACCCCTGTTTTTATAAGCAAATACCAAACTCTGGGCATATTGTAGTTTGAGGGTATCTAACTCTTTTCTCAACCGATATATCTCAATCTGGTTCTGATAAATAGTTTCAGTCAAAAAATTAATGTCCCTATTAATATTTCTTATCAATGCTTCTCGCGCTTCAATCTTTCTTTTTACAACCGTGTAAGCTCCTAATGCTGCCTTCTTATTTTGCTGTATTGATTGTAAATCCTTATTCAAATCTGCCAGTTCCTTTAATAATTGTTGCTGTTGTTTTTGCAATTCCTCACGGGTGGGCTGTTGCGCAAACAAAGGCATCAGTCCAATTGAAAGGAAAAAGCATAGTGTCAACAATTTTTTTATCATTATCTATTCTGTATTGTAAAAAGAGTTTATAGTCTAAACGAAAAAAAGGCAATTAAATTACTTACGCTTATAACTTTTGGGAATACTAAAGCTGAAATTTGAGGGTTCGTTAAAAGAATATTGTTTGAAATCGAGGTAAATATCCAACTTGGTCTTTTCAGAAACAGATATGCTTCGGTAAGTGGCAAACTGAACTCCATCTTTCATCTCGTAATTGTTACAGGTAATGTCGCAGGTTCTGTTTCGCTGAACATCCACATCGTCCAATTTACTATGCAATATTTTAAAATCTTTATTATCCAAAGTAACTAAATTTTTGAAGAACCCACCAAGCATCAAAACAAGCAATTGATTCCCATAAGACTTGTAAGAAACTACATTGGTACTCATAAAAATAGGATTACCTATTATCAAATCTTGCAGTGTACCGAAGTCAAAAGGAATTTGGGTTACATCCGTTATGTAGCTAATACTTCTTTTCTGTACGTATTTATCAATTTTGTTAACCACAAATACGCTGTCTTTGGTTATCTCTGCTTGCAAACCAACAATGCCCAATGGTCCTACCAATTGTATAATTATTACACTGTCCTTCTTCATTTTTAGGTAAGCGGTTGCATTCTGACTGGTTTCTTGTCCCTCGTAGCTCACCTTTATCTTGGCACTAAAGGTGTTGAAATTTATCCTGTTCTTGTTTACCTTATCAAGCATGTCGTTTATCAATGCCTGCGTATCAACCTTAGGTGCTTCCTTTATTACAATGGTTTGCACAGTATCCTTTTTGCTAAAAGCCGCTTTTATTGTTGCCACCTTTTTAACGGGTCGGCAAGCAAAAGCAACCATCATCAATAGAAAAAGAAAAGAAGTTATTTTCATTGTAATTATATTTAAGCAGTATTAAGTAGTAGGTTGTAGGTATTAAGTAGTAAATCATCCGTTACAAAGTAAAAATTTAGCCTATTACTTACTACCTACTACTTATTACTTCCTGAGAAGACGGCTAAATTAAACCTTTCCCGTATGCCCAAAGCCACCTTGCCCTCTTGTAGTTTCGTTAATATTGTTTACCTCCTGCCAATCTATTTGTATTACTGGTACAATAACCATTTGCGCAATCCTGTCGCCGTCATTAATAGTCTGCTTTTCGGCCGAAAGGTTTATCAATATCACTTTTATTTCACCCCTATAATCTGCGTCTATCGTTCCCGGTGTGTTCAGGCAACTAATCCCTTGCTTTATAGCCAGCCCACTTCTTGGCCTTATCTGCGCCTCAAATCCTGCGGGTAATTCTATAAAAATACCCGTAGGTAGCAGCTGCCTTTCCAGTGGTTGTAGCGTAATGGATTCCTGAATATACGCCCTTATATCCATGCCCGACGAGCCTACAGTAGCATACGACGGCAAGGCATGATGGGATTTATTGATGATAGGAACGATTAATTTATCACTCATAAATATTCTTTAAAATGGCAAATCGTCCACTAATCCTTCTGGAGGTGGCGGCGGAATGTTGGCATAATTATTCTCTGGCATCGCCTCTTGCGCACCCAGTTTTACCGTCTCTATTTTCCATGCATCAAGGTTAGTAATGTAGTTTTCCCTACCATCTTTTACCCACTTTGTACCTTTTAAATTGAAGGAAACTTTTAGGTCTTCGCCCAATATAAACCTATCCAAAAGACCCGTTTTGTCCTGAATACACTGAAACTTTACATAATTGGTGATAATCCTTCCGCCAATATCTTCCGTCTTTTCAATCACAAATTCCCTTGTCTTAAATGTTTCTGTACGCTGAACGGTATCGTATTTGGCAGTCAGCTTGCCTGTAATTTCGTAGCTCATATTCGTTTATTAATGGCGGTAAAAATAGTGTTTTGTATTTCTTATCCAACCAATTATAACAAATACAATAATAACAGGCGTTCTTGAGGCTTCGCCGAAGGTATTTGTAGCTTTTATATTTATTTAATTCAAATAATATGCGTGAACCGAGTCCCGGTTCACATATTTTCTTTAGTAAAAGAAGCGAACCGAGTTATGGTTCAAATAAAACAGTTATTAAAAGTAGTAAACTGAGTGCGGGTTCACGTCTTTTGTGTATAGAAAGTAGTGAACCGAGAGCGGGTTTACTTCTTTTAATGAGTAAAGCAACTGATTCCCTGACTAAAAGTAGTGAACCCGCTCTCGGTTTACGTATTTTCTACAGGGAAGAAACCCAATTTCAGTTTGAATAAGGCTTATTTCGGTAAAAAAGAAGTCCTTCTTCATCCAAAAAAAGGCATAATTAGGTTGGGTAGTTAGTTGTATGTTTGTTAAAGGATTAGTTTTTAATTGAACGAATGAAAATGTTACAATACTTTTGAAATCAAGCTGTTAAATTTTCCTCCATTTGAATTGATTTTTACTTTTTAGGTTGTAGGTTTTAGGTGATGAGTAATAGGTAATAAGTAATAGGTAGAAGAAAGTACGATTCGACTTATTACAAAAAACAAACCACCCAATACCTATTACTTAAAACCTATTACGGTTGTTTATTTTAAAATTAATTAAATCAAAAGAATGCCTTTAGCTAAGATTATTTGGGTTGATGATGAGATGGAAAGTTTGCAGTCGCAAAAAATGTTTCTGGAAAATAAGGGGTACGAGGTTACCACCTTTTCCAATGGTTTCGATGCCTTAGAATACATTAAATCTAACATTGTAGATGCCGTTTTAATAGACGAAACAATGCCTGGTATTACGGGTTTGCAAACTTTGGTGAAGATTAAAGAGATAAACCAAAGCATTCCCGTGGTATTAATTACCAAAAATGAAACAGAGAACCTAATGGACGATGCCATTGGTAGTCAGATAGCCGATTATCTGATTAAACCAGTAAATCCTAATCAGGTTTTGTTGAGTCTGAAAAAGATAATAGACAACAAAAGATTGGTTTCTGAAAAAACTACCACCACCTATCAGCAACAATTCCGCAATCTTTTTACTGCGCTCAACAGTAACCCCGACCATAACGATTGGATGGATATTTATAAGAAACTGGTGTACTGGGAACTAGAAATGGAGAAGACCAATAGCCCCGAAATGCAAGAGATTTTGGCTTCGCAAAAGGAAGAAGCCAACACCGAATTTTTTAAGTTCATCAGTAGAAATTATACAAAATGGCTTAACCCAAAGACTGCCAGTGTACCCATAATGAGCCATACACTTTTGCAGAACAAAGTTTTACCTCAACTAGAAAAAGGGGTTCCCTTGTTCTTTGTATTGATAGATAATCTGCGCCTCGACCAATGGAAAACCATTCAGCCCATTTTTGCAGAGAGCTTTAGAATTGTGGAAGAAGAAACTTTTTATTCCATTTTGCCCACCGCCACCCAGTATTGCCGCAATGCTATTTTTAGTGGACTGATGCCGATTGATATTGAAAAGCAATTTCCTATTCAATGGAAAAATGACGACGAGGAAGGAGGAAAGAATTTGTTTGAGGAAGATTTTTTTAGGGCTCAACTAAAAAGACTGAAGAAAGACAACCTGAAGGTGAGTTATACCAAGATTGTTAACCACCACGACGGGCAGAGTTTGGTGAATAATATTCACAATATGCTAAATAACGACCTGAATATTATCGTGTACAACTTTGTGGATATGCTAAGTCATGCCCGCACCGAGATGGAAGTATTGAAAGAATTGGCAGGCGATGAGGCAAGTTATAGAAGTGTTACCAAAAGCTGGTTCGAACATAGTCCATTGCGTCAGGCATTGAAAAAGATTGCTGATAAAAATATAAAACTAGTGGTAGGAACCGACCATGGCACGGTGCGGGTAAAAAAGCCAACTAAGGTAATTGGCGATAAACAAACGACCACCAACCTTCGCTACAAACATGGGCGCAACCTAAACTACGAACCCAAGGATGTGTTGGTATTTAGAGACCCTCGCGAGGCGGGATTGCCAACACCCAATGTAAATTCTTCCTTTATTTTTGCCAAAGAAGATGGGTTTTTGTGCTACCCCAATAATTACAATCACTATGTAAACTTCTACCGCAACACCTTCCAGCACGGCGGTGTAAGTTTGGAGGAAATGATTGTGCCGATAATAAAGATGGTGAGTAAATAATGGATAATTATTAATTGACAATTGAAAGCTAGATGAAATTTAACGAACAGACACTTCAACGTTTAGAAGCCATATTGACACAGAATGATTATGTGGTGCGCTATGAAAGAGGAACTTTTCAGAGTGGGTGGTGCTTGCTAGAAGCTAAGAAAGTGGTGGTGCTGAATAAATTTCTGGATATAGAAGGGCGTATCAATACTTTGTTAGAACTTATTCCGCAGATAAAAATCAACTACGACAGGCTAACCATCGAGAGTCAGCGTCTTTTCGATGAGGTGAGTAAGAAAGTTAGCAAATCGCCCGATTCTTTTGCATAGCTTTGGGCGGTGAATCATACGCCCATTTCAATTACTTTTCTTGGCACAGGCACTAGCTCTGGCGTTCCGATGATTGCTTGTAGTTGCGAGGTATGTCAGTCGAAAAACCCAAAAGATAACCGCCTAAGAAGCAGCATACTGGTAAAATCTGCCACCACCACTATCGCAATAGATACTACCCCCGATTTTAGGTATCAGATGTTGCGGATAGCCAACAAAAAGTTAGATGCCGTTGTGTTTACTCATCCTCACAAAGACCATACAGGCGGGTTGGACGACATTAGACCTTATAATTATTTTCAGGGAAGACCAGTGCATGTTTATGCAAATGCCCTAACAGAAGAGAGCCTACGTAGGGAATATTATTATGCTTTTACCGAAAGGAAATTGGCAGGATTGCCGGAAATCATTTTGCACACCATAGACGAAACCCCTTTTACTATTGGCGATATAGTCATAATTCCCATAAAAGTGTGGCATTATAAAATGCCCGTTTATGGCTACAGGATTGGCAATTTTACGTACATCACCGATGCCAACAGAATTGATGAAGAAGAAAAGGAAAAGATAAAAGGGAGTGAGGTTTTGGTATTAAATAGCCTTAGAAAGGAAAAGCATTTATCGCATTTTACCTTGGAAGAGGCCATTGCCCTATCTCAGGAATTGGGTATTAAACAAACATATTTTACACATATAAGCCATCAGCTAGGGTTACATGATGCTATTAACAAAGAATTGCCTGCTGGCATTTCTTTGGCATACGATGGTTTCACAATTGAAATGAAGTAGCTGCCATTTTAAGGTCAACCACTACAGATGGCAATCAACAAGTTTATCAAAGATTACTTTTCATTTTCTAGGAAAGAAGGAACGGCTGCTATCATACTTGTAGTAATTATCGGGATATTTATTGCGCTTCCCTATCTCATTACCTCAAAAAAGAAAAAGCCAGAGATAGATAAAAAAATGTTGGAGGAAGTAACCAAACTTCAGGCGGGTAGTACGGATAGGGATAGCAACCACTACCCACATCGCCAAGCCTACACTTCCAAATATATTTCTTCTTCCAATGAAAATAATCTTTTTGAACCCTTCAATTTCGATCCGAACACGGTTGACGAAGCAGGATGGCATAAGCTAGGTTTGAGAGATAAAACAATTCATACCATCATCAATTATCGCAGTAAAGGAGGAAAATTTAGTCAACCAGAAGATATAAAAAAGATTTGGGGACTGCGCCCAGAAGAGGCAGAAAGGTTGATGCCCTATATTCATATTGCTGCTACCGATTTATATAAAAAGAAAGAATACACCCCTTACAAACCGATCAATAATAAACCTCAGATTGTAGATATTAATACTGCTACTGTAGAGGAGCTACGAATAATACCAGGCACAGGCAATGGATTATTGTATAGACTATTGAAATACCGGGAACGGCTAGGAGGATTTATAAGTGTAGAACAAATAAAAGAGACTTACGGTATGACTGACTCTTCTTTTGCCTTGATGCAGCCCTATCTCAAACTGAATACGCCCACTAGTGTTACCAAAATAAACATTAATACAGCAACCGATTATGAGCTTGGCGGGCATCCGTATATAGAAAGGAATATTGCCAAAGCAATTGTTTTATACCGCCAGCAACACGGAAACTACCAATCCACCCATGATATTATGAAGATTGTTTTTATTAAGGAAGCATTGTATCAAAAGATTGCGCCTTATTTAACGGTTCAATAGTTAATGAATAAGCATGGTCAAGATTTTGCCACAGACAACACAGAGAATAAAAAAAGAGAGAAACGATTTATTGCTTCTCTCTTTTTCATTTTCCCCCTGCCAAAACTATTATGGAATGGTAACATTAAGCAACTTTGTCCAAGGACCACAAAAGCCTTTTTTGGTTACCCAACGGGCAAAATAATACATTTTCTTTCCTTGTTGCGTACCCAAAAAAGTCATCACCGTACCCGATTTAGGAATGTTTATTTTCAAAGTAGTATCTGCTACTACTACAGGTATTGGGGTATCCACCGAGTACCAAATCTCGGTAAAGCCAACCCCAGCAGGTTTGCCAAGCCTGTTTGTAACGGCATTGCGCATGGTTACCAATAATTGCAAATCTTCGCCATTACCAACTATTTTCATTATGGGCGAAGTGGTTGGGTCGGGTATGGGTGTACGACTTGTATTAGGTTCGTGAATACCCATTGCCAACTTATCTGCTGGAGATATAGCTTCATTATTAATAAGATATTTTATAAAAAGTGATTCCAAGGCGGGGTAAAAAGTTATCGATAAATAGTTATCTCGGTTGGTGGTGTTACCCACGCTTTTGGTTGTTTTGCCAGTACTCAGGGAGTAGAGCGGCGTAAAAGTTGTTTGTTTAGCCTGAATGTCGGTTACTGCCGCAGGTAATATACCCCAATCTGTGGCTTTGGCAACTACTAGGGCGATGACTGTTTTTTGTAACTTGTTAAATTTTGAAGGTACTCTTGAAATGCTGAAAATTTCCATGACAATTTTTCTGAGCCCGTTTTGTAATCAAACTCAGATTGTAAAGTTCAGACTATAAACTGCATATATAATCCTACGGATAAAAAGATATTTTTCATTTGAGGGATGGCTTTATCGGGTAATGGTTGATAATCAACAGAATGCCAGATTGGGTCATTTTAATATTAACAGTCCCAACGCAACTATTGGTGCTTGAAAGCCGGGATTTAAGAAAAAGTGTGAATTTATTTGATAATTTGGGACGAATAAAAGGTGATTCAGGAGTCGTGAAAGATGATTCGGGGGCCGTGAAAGGTGATTCAGGAGCCGTGAAAGATGATTCGGGGGCCGTGAAAGGTGATTCAGGAGCCGTGAAAGGTGATTCAGGAGCCGTGAAAGGTGATTCAGGAGCCGTAAAAGATGATTCAGGAGCCGTGAAAGGTGATTTAGGAGCCGTGAAAGGTGATTCAGGATACGTGAAAGGTGATTCAGGAGCCGTGAAAGGTGATTCAGGATACGTGAAAGGTGATTCAGGAGCCTTGAAAGATGATTCAGAAGCCGTGAAAGGCGATTCAGGAGCCGTAAAAGGTGATTCAAGAACAGTGAAAGACGAGAATAAAATCTACTTGCAAAATAAATTAGCCCCACCTTTGAATGATTATGAAAGGACTCAATAAAGTAACACTCATTGGCAACTTAGGCAAAAATCCCGAAGTGCAAGTATTAGATGGAAATGTGCCTGTGGCTAAGTTTTCGTTGGCAACAACAGAAAGCTACCGCAACAAAGCTGGAGAAATGGTAACCGATACCGAATGGCACAACATAGTACTATGGCGTGGCTTGGCAGAACTGGCACAAAAGTACCTACACAAGGGTAGCTACATATAAATAGAAGGTAAACTGAAAACAAGGCATTATGAAGATAAAGACAGCACAAAAAGGTATGTAACCGAACTAATTGGCGAGCAACTGATAATGCTGGACAAGGCAATTGATAATGGTTAATTGAAAATTGAAAATTGAAAATTGATAATTGAAAATTGATAATTATGACAACAGTTACAATAAAACCTTTAGTTCATAATGAGATTCGTGTAATAGGCATTTATTTTGAAAAAGACATTAAGCTAAACACTGTTTTACAAAAAGCAGTTTCGGCCAAATGGAGCAACACAAAGAAGTGTTGGTATATAGCTTGCTCAAAAGAAGCGTGCAACAAATTGGCGGTAGCAATTAAAGGAATGGCAGAATTGGATGGGAAGGCGATGAGGGACTATTTTGAACAAAACCCCGTAGAGACGCATATCAATGCGTCTAAAGATGATGCGTTTAATGATGCACAAACGCACCATCAAACGCATCATCAAACGCACCATCAGACGCACCACCAAACGCACCACCAAACGCACCACCAAACGCACCACCAGACGCACAGAAGTGCGTCTCTACAGATGCAGCCAACAAAACAAACTGCACCTCCTATCAGACTATGCGATGCCAATGCCGAAGCACTAACTAAATTCAACCAAACACTTGTACTTAAAGCCTATAGCCGCAATACTATCACTACCTATACAACAGAGTTTAGGTTATACTTACAAACGTTGGGCAACACATCAGCACAAGACTTAACTACTGATAGGGTGAAAGATTATCTACAATATTGCCATGCTACTTTGCAACTAAGTGAGAACACAATTCACAGCCGTATGAATGCCTTTCACCCCGTAGGATTAAAAAAATAATTATGTACTATTATGTTTATGTTTTATTAAGCGAAAAAGATGGTCTCTTTTACACTGGCTATACTGCAAATATTAAAGAGAGATTGAAATGCCATAATGATGGTAAAGTAGAATCGACAAAATTTAGAAGACCCTTACAATTAATCTATTTTGAAGGATGCCTAAACCAGCAAGATGCCACGAGAAGAGAAAAATATTTAAAATCTGGGAACGGAAAGATTTATATTAGAAATAGGCTGTCTAATTTTTTTAATCCAACGGGGTAAAATTTTATTATGAGCAAGTGTTGTATAAAGAGAAATTCTTTTGGGAGATACCAAGACCAAAGAAACCATATCTGTTGCCCAACTTTTTTAATCAGGATGAAATAGTAGCCATACTGAAAGGCACCATAAACATAAAACACAAAACCATGCTGATGCTAGCCTATAGTAGTGGATTGCGGGTAAGCGAAGTAGTGGCAATGAAAACATACAATATAGATAGCAAACGGATGTGTATGAAAATAGAACAAGGCAAAGGCAAGAAAGATAGGATGGTAGGGCTAAGCCCTGTACTATTGGTGATGCTACGGGAATATTGCAGGGAATACAAGCCAAAGAAAGAAGGATATTTATTTGAGGGGGAGATAGAAGGAATGTCCTATAGCCCAAGGAGTTTACAAAAAGTATTAACGATAGCCAAACAAAGAGCAGGAATACTAAAGCCTGGCAGCATCCACGCACTGCGACATAGTTTTGCCACACATTTAGTAGATAGAGGTACTGATGTAACGATTATACAAAAGATAATGGGGCACAATGACATTAAAACCACCATGCGTTATTTGCATACCAGTA
>JANYEX010000080.1 GCA_025359725.1 Chitinophagaceae bacterium
GTGGACGTTTCATAAGTTTTGTTTTGTGCTTCGATAGGTACAAAAAAGACAACGTGGGCTAATTCCTAATACTTGTTTCAGTGGGAGTCGAAGCCCGTGTACAAAGCAAAAGGAACGCCCACGCCTTAACGTGAGCGTTTCCACTTTTACTCCCTGTACTGTGAATTTTCGACTTTTCTGAAACAGGAATATTAGCGAAACGCTATATTTTTAATATGTTATCTACTGCTGTTACATAATATTTTTTTGTTTACTAGGTGCAATGTTCGTTAATTTCTACAACTAATTAGCATATCAGTATAAAAAAGAAAAATCAGGCTATTTATTTAATATGGAACTATTAAAAAATGAATATGGAGAAACAGAATACTTCACCTACTCTGTGGCACGGGCGATTTGCAAAAAATATCAATGGCTCGTTGGCAGCTATCAATTTAATACACCTTATGGGTTAAAACGTATTGACTATGTAATGCCCGTTCGTATGAGTAACGGTAAATATTGTCCAATGATTGTTCACGATGTTTATTTGCCCCCAGAGATACCCGAATTTTACGAATATAAAAACCCTGCAAACTATCTATTAAGCTATTTGGAGTACAATAACATCCCTTTTAATAATAACTCTGATATAAACATTAAACCGCTATGAAAAACCTATACTTCACCAAATCCTTAGCAGATACCCTATGTAGTGACTACCAATTTTTAAAAGGTGAACTTGTACCACATCAATTTGAACCCGTGTACTTTAAGGATGTAATTCTAGTGGAGATTAATAAAGATGAGTACGATGTGGTGCTTGTTTCCGATGTTGAGCCGCTAGAAATATCGCAAGATATTAAACCAGATGTCCAACGGTTAACCAGTATGCGATTGTTGGACTACTTCGATGCCTATAAGGTTGAATTTGACTATGCTAAATATGGTATCGGATACGCTAAGATAACCACTGAAAAAGACAAGGATGGTATAGACCTTTACTTGTAACTTTTCATCTTTTAAAGATATTTACAAATAGTTTCATAGCCCCACAATAATAAAGTGGGGCTTTTTTATTATGACATTTATTGTCAATTTTAGCCCAATTGGTTAAAAGTAAAGCACTTGTATTGATTTAGTTTTTCAATGGATTTAAGGGGCATTTCCTGGGCCCGAAATACCATATCAAGACACTTTTGGGTACATCACAAATCAACTTCAAAAAATATTTTACGAAAAAGGGTTAAATCACTTGACTATTCAATTCGTTGTCATTATACTTATGCAAAATGATGACTACTTGAAAGCTATAACTGTATTTAGTAGTTGTCATCAATAATTATTTAGACCATAAAACAACCAAAATGAATGAGATAAAAACTGTAGGAAGACCAAAAAAGTATGTATGTGAAGACCAGAAGAAAGAAGTTAGAAGAAACCAGAACAAAATAAATCAACAAAGATGTAGAAGATTAAAAAAGTTACATAAGGAACTAGAATTATTATCAGAGAATGATTTGAATAAAAGCTACAGAAGTAAACTTGTAGATTACATTAATCAGTACGATTTCGATTATTTTTTTACTGGTACATATAGCCCAAAGAAAGGTGAGAGTGAGAAAATTTCTGCATTAAATCAAGAAATAAAGCAGTTCAATTTAGATAACGATACTGATTTTTCATACATAACACATCGAAAAATAGGTATAAATTCTCTAAGGAACTACGCTGCAAAATATTTAACTTATTTATGTAATAAAGGGTTAATACAAAGATGTTTCGTTGTTTATGAGCAAGACTTAGCTAAAAACTTTCATGTCCACATACTATTCAAAAGTACCAAAGATGCTTGCGATTTTAAAAGACTATCTACAAACAATTGGCTTTTGGGGTTCTCAAAGTGTAAGTTTCTGAAGTCTCACAGAAGTAAAGAAATTAGAGTTAACTATATGGTTAAAGAATTGAATTGTTACAGTATGAACAAAAGCAGCTTACAAAAAATAGATTCTTGGAATTGTCACGGGGATTATGAAATTCAAGATAGCACTAAAAACTAATGCCCCCCCTGCCTGTTACCACACTTATCCTAGCCCTCCCTCCCTATGGATAGGTAGGGAGTGATGGTGTCTAAAAATTTTTTGATAACTTTTTTGACCCAGTACCAGTAACCCTTTTAAGCAAGGTTTATCAACTCTTTAAGGGTAATATGGCTCACGTTTCAAAGTCCTAAAAAGCACGTTTCAACGGGTATTGTACCATAACTAATTATGTGTTCAATCTACATAAGGGTTAATACTACTGAAAATTTCATTTGCAACCTCTTTTATCATTTCGTATATTTGCAATGAAGGTATTAGCCGTCTTCATTATCTTGTAATAGTACTTCAAAAGATAATTTCA
>JANYEX010000089.1 GCA_025359725.1 Chitinophagaceae bacterium
TGTGGGTTGTTTTATAATATGAAAGTTAGTATTGATTAGAGAGTCAAGCTTTTGTTTGTATTGTTCTATATTTTCAAAAAAGTCCTTTATATTTTTCTTAAATACATTTGTATCTAGTGTGTAGTTGGTTTTGATGACTGGTTTCTTTAAAAATTTCCAAAGTCTTTCTATTGGGTTCAAATTGGGGGCATATGGCGGTAAGAAGTTGAGCTTTATTTTTGATATTTCCACATACTCCATCACTAATTTGGAACGATAATAACGTGCATTGTCTACAAAAAGGTGGATACACTTCTTGACTGCGAACCTTTTTTCGACCTCTTTGAAAAAGGAAACGGTGGTAACTGCATCAATTGTATCGCATTCATAAGCCACCACTTCTATTGGGTTTAGTGGATTGATAGCCCCATTTATGTTTACCCGTGTACGCCCAGTGTTGCTCAATACTTCCCTTTCCTTCCCTTTTTCTATCCAAGCATAAGATGCTTCCGTGTAGTGTTGTGGGTGTACACCGTCTGCAAACAGGATTACTTCATCCACTGCCAATGCCTGTTCCAACTCACGGAATGAAGCCACAAAGGCTTCTTGCAAGACCTCATTTGCCTTTGATGGGATTAGTTTGGTCTTCTTGTATACAAACCCTAGTCGGTGTAGCAGGGCTGTTGCGCCACTTGCACTATACTCAATTTGAAAGCTTTTGGCAATGAATGCGGCAACAGCAGCAGCCGTGCTACATAAATTTGATGTCACATATTCCTTGACTGTTGCCAGTTGTTCCGAAGACAGTTTGCCTGTACAGGGTTTGTAATGCACTGAAAGGTAATCTTCAAAACTAGAAGCCAATTGAAAGGAACGGAAATGTCGGTTTACAGTTGTCCTGTCAACACCAAGCATCTCTGCAATGAATTCCTGTGACAGATTATTGTACAACATTATTAACGTTGTCAGCTTTTGATAAGTATACCTGTCAGAAGTATTGCGCTGTAATTCCTTGAGTAAAGAAAGCTCCGATTCGCTGAATTTTAATGTCATCAATAAAAAAACGAATATTTTAGCTCTTTAGTCTGCAAACCTAAATGTGATTAGTATACATTTCTAAAAAAATCAAAGCCTGACGAAACAAACGTATTGCATTTGATTGCCAGTCGTACATTCTCGAATATTAACCGCCTTTTTTTAGAATTTGACCACTATGACTTTCATTTTATAAATAAAGAGGCTGTTTTAAATAATCCCTTTGTTTGGAAAGCTAATTTGTTGGGAGGTGGTAGGATTGTAGAATTGGTTGAGAGGATATATAAATTGCCAACATTAAAAGAATACCTCGAAAAGAAACAAAAAGAAAATAACTGGGTATTTGGGGATGGTTTCATTAAAGGAAAAAAGTTCGATTCAGAATTAGTGAGTTCTGATTTTGAAAAGAAAAAAGGAGGGTACTCTAAAGCAAGTTTTTTGACTGATAGTTTATGTTTTGATCCTTTTAGTTTCGATGAAAATGGGATTACATCAACTTATAAAATTACTGATGTTTATTTTCAATGGCCAAGAAATAAAGAACTTTTTCAGGGACCATTATTATTGATAAAGAAAAATATTGGGACTAACAGTATACCAGTAATTATCCTTGAAACGGGAATTTCATTTAAAAATGAAATTATTGGAATTCATGCACCTATAAATGATGTCGCATTATTAAAAAAGATTGAAAAAACTTTAAAAAATAATAATTTATATCGGTTCTATTTAATTTCAACAAGTCCAGGATCTGGAATTAGCAAATCAAAATCTACATTGCTTCAAAAAGATATACTTGGATTGCCATATTCTGAATTTGGTGAGCAGAGTAACATTTCTTTAGCTGATAATATATTAATTCAGGATGTTAAGTAGTCGACCACAATTATATTATAGATAGCTTGAACGAATTAAAATTTACAAATAGCGATTTTCCGATAGCATTACAAATCATATTAGCTGAAAAGAGGAGTTGTTCTTTGTTACTATAATCTTTTGGGGTCATCCACCTTGCTTTTAGTTCTTTCCAAAGTCTTTCAATAATGTTCAGATGTGGCGAATAAGGAGGCAAAAAGAAGATAAAAAGATTCCTATCAGCCCAATACCGCCTCATTTCCTGTACTTTTTTTGCCCTGTGCACCTTCGCATTGTCCAGCACAACTACTGTAGGTTTGCTTATTTCAAACGACAAGTTGTCCAATTGTTCTACTATAAAATCCGATGTAATGGTATCCTGTGTCGTTTGATAAATAAATTCATTCCTCCTTGACAATAGGCCGAAGCAGTTGACATGTCCCCCTTTTGCCGATTCGATACAAACATCCTCATCCGAAAACTGCCATCCATAAGGCACATAACCCTCCTCGGATATTTGGACCTCATCCCCATACAGTATATCTATTTCCCCTATTTCATAACGGCTTTCCAACAAACCTAGCTGCTCTACTTTCGCTGCGTAATAATCCTTGTCAGGCTTGCCTTTGGCGCGTTTTCTTATGCGCTTGTAACGGCAGTCATTACTTTTAAAAAACGGGTTAGCGTACGTTGGCTGAACTGCTTGCCCAAAGCCGTCTCAATCATTAACTTAGCTTGGGACAGGCGTTGCCTTTCTTCTTGGACTGCTTCCTTGATAATGGCAAAGTCTTCTGATGCAAGCTTGGCTTTGCGACCTTGACCAGCTTTTGTTTTTAAACCCTCAATACCAAACTGCTTGTAACGCAAAACCCAGTTATGGACGCTCACCTCGCTACAGCCCAAAATAACCCCAATCTCTTTTGATGTATAACCATCAGATTTCAAAAGTATCATGTGGCTCCTACAACGATAACATGCTGTTTCACCTAACCTATACCCCCTTTGCAAAGCCTCCCTCGATTCCGGAGATAACTCTATCCTCTTAATTTTTCTTGACACCTTTAAATAACGTGTTATCTTATAATTAATTGTGGCTGACTACTTACTTAAAGATAAACGGTATATAACTAGACTCTTTTCTCGAAATTATTTTTATCAACCTACAATCTTATCTCACATTTATCGTTGCCGCAATCATTTGTGCAACCCTCTCGCCATCCATTGCGGCACTAACTATTCCCCCGGCATAACCTGCTCCTTCACCACAAGGATAGAAGTTTTTTATTTGAGGATGCTGCAATGTATCTGCATCCCTTTGTATTCTTACAGGCGAGGATGTGCGGCTTTCGGTAGCTACAACTACTGCTTCATTAGTGTAATATCCTTGCATCTTTTTGCCAAAAGCTTTAAAGCCCATCTGCAATGTTTTATGGATAAATGAAGGTAACGCTTCGCCTAAGTTTACCGCTTTTATGCCAGGCACATAACTGCAAGCTGGAAACGAGGATGATACTTTTCCATTACAAAAATCTTCCATCCTTTGTGCAGGTGCTACAAAGTTGCCCCCTCCTATGTTATAGCATTGCTGCTCTATTGCTTGCTGGAAATGTAGAAGGAGCAATGGGTCAACCGTTGACCGTTGACCGATAACCGAAGAGGTTACGCCACTTTCTGTCAAAGGTGAATGGTTAGCGGTAAGCTTCTTAAAGTATTCCATCGCATCTTTTTCATCAACCGTAACCACCATCCCGCTATTAGAATACGGGTTATTTCGTTTACTAGGACTCCAGCCATTCACCACTACCTCGTTTGTATTTGTGGCAGCGGGTGCAATGATGCCGCCTGGGCACATACAAAAACTAAACACACCTCTACCATTTACCTGCTCTGCCAGACTATAAGATGCTGGTGGTAAATGTTCGCCGCGTAAGAGCGTATTGGAAGTAGGAAGATGGTATTGAATACTATCAATCAATGCCTGGGGATGCTCTACCCTAACGCCAAGGGCAAAGGGTTTTGCTTCAATCAATATGTTTTTATGGTGAAGCAATTCGAAAATATCCCTAGCCGAATGACCTGTAGCAAGTATCACCGCATCTGCGTGTAGGGTCAATCCCTTATGTGTTTTAACCCCTAGGATAGTATCGTCTTTAACGATAAAATCTGTTACTTTCTCTTCAAATAAAAAGTCTCCACCATGCCCAATTATTGCTTCGCGCATGGCAGTTATGATATGGGGCAATTTGTTTGTGCCAATGTGGGGATGTGCTTCGTACAAAATCTTTTCCTCTGCGCCAAACTGTACAAACAGGTTGAGAATACGGTTTATATCACCACGTTTATTGCTTCGTGTGTACAATTTACCGTCGCTGTATGTACCCGCACCGCCTTCACCAAAGCAATAGTTGCTCTCAGGGTTGATAATGCCTTCTTTATTTAGCATTGCCAAATCCCTTCGCCTCGCCCGCACATCTTTTCCCCGCTCTATAATGATGGGCTTAATGCCCATTTCCAACAGTTGCAGAGCTGCAAATAAACCCGCTGGACCAGCCCCTACAATAATTACCCTTTTGGGCGCATTCGTTACCTCTTTAAATTGTATTGAAGTGGTTGGACGATTTAAAAATGGCTCATCAGTATAAACCAATAGGGTAAGGTTAATCCATATCTGGCTGATCCTACGAGCGTCTATTGATTGCTTAATTTTATAATACCCACTGATGGAAGCAATGGTTTTGCCCTTTTCCTGAGCAATATATTGGGTGATGATGGCGGCATCTTCTGCCTCGTGGGGCTTTACTTTAATGGTAACTTGTTGTTGCATAATGTGTCAGGTGTTTATCCTAAAAACAATTTTAACTAGATTCCTCAATCTAAGATTGGGCGCAAGCTAAGCGTTTATAAATAAATTAGTCAATCCAGAAAAAATCTTTATTTTCATTTTTCAAAAAACAATTAAAAAGTTTGTTATAGGAATAGTAAAATAGGTTAAAGAATTTGTATTTCGTGGCAACTTAGTTGATACCACTGCGGCTTTTGTTATGGGTGCGTCGTTTGGTAAGATTATTTCGTCGTTTGTGGAAGGAATCGTGATGCCACTGATAAGTATGCTCACGGGTGGTGTTAATTTTAATGTATAAAAATTTGTTTTGAAGGATGGCATCCCCTAAGTTAAAGATGCCACAGGAAAGGTTATTACCAAAGCCGTTGAAGAAGTGGCTGTTAAATATGGAACTTTTATAACATCGGTTATAGATTTTATTGTGGTTGCTTTTGTGATTTTTCTATTTATTAAAGCCATCAATGCAATGAAAAAGAAAGAAGAAGCTGCTACACCTTCTGCCCCTGCAGAGCCTTCTAGCACAGATAAATTGTTGATTGAGATAAGGGATGCGTTGACTAAGAAATAAGCTTTTATTAATAACTGCCCTTTTAACTGTACACAGATTCAGCATTGTAACAATGTTTCTGTAGGTAAGCTGATACTTATTTTATTAGTGTGTTTAACCATCAATCTGAGTTGACTTTAGTTAGCTTGATTACTAAAGAGACTGCGGGCTAATTAGAATTTTTTGCTTTGCAAACAGCATTGTTTTTTTGACAAAAGAAATCATCTGCCCCAAGTGCATTGCCGCTGTTTAATACAAATATTTCGTTTGCTCTAACACGATTACTACCAGAGTAGCAAATGGTCTCGTTTAGTATAACTGTAAAACTACCGAAGCAACAAATGACACCGTTTATCTAAACGGGAGTTATATCAATTAACAGAATAAAGAGCTAAAAAAAAGGTTCTATATTAATGTCATCAAAAATTAAGGTAACGGTTACAGAGGACTTGGTCGATTTAAAGCGTCTCTTTCATAAACACCCTTTGCATCTACATAGTCGAATACAAATGC
>JANYEX010000102.1 GCA_025359725.1 Chitinophagaceae bacterium
TACATCTTGACTGAAACTAGCAGCGTGAAAGCTTGTAGCTACAAATAATAACACGAATACTTTTTTCATAATTCTTTATAAGTTTAAAACTATTTATTTATGGGTTTATTGCTTTGAATACCTAGTTCGAAAATCAATAAACTTGAGAAATTCTAATTAATGGCTCAGTGTGACAGTTCTGTAAATTTTCGTAAAGTACATCATCGTCATTTATAAATAACTCATACTTCATACTTCATAACTCATAACTCATACATCATAGTTCATAGTTCATACTTCATATTTCATAGTTAACTTAAAATGTCTTTCCTTTTAAACAGTACCATTGTTGCACCAACAAATCCTACTATATGTAGTGCCAATATCAATGCAGACTGAATTATCCTATCGGGGCGTTGCAGGCTGCCGATTATTACGGCATTGTCCGCATTTACTTTCGGGTCGAAAAACTCTTTCCAGTTAACCATGTAAGTAGTAAAAAGAAAGGGTTGTATCTTTTGGAATAAAGGAATACTCATGGTGCTAAGGATGGTAAAAAAGATGATAACACTCATGGTAGCAACGATTGGCCCGATAGAGTTCTCTGCAAAATTAGATAAGAAGAAACCCAATGCTGCAACAGTAAGCATAGACAATAAAGCAAAACCAAAAGCACCCACATATCGCCAGAAAACATCTCCCACAGGTAACTGTACCAAGTAGTTTGTTTTCTGAATGACCATATCATCCACTCCAAAAAGAAACATACTTACAAACAAAGCGAGGAAGGCAATCCAAACCAACAGCATTAAGGTATAGATGGCTGAGGCAAGGAACTTTGCTAGTAAGAACTGTGTGCGGCTTATTGGTTTGGTAAGCATCAATCTGAGCGTTCCCATATTAGCTTCTCCGCTAATCATATCGGCAGCCACAAGGGCTATTAATAGCGGCACATGCACCAATAATAGTTGCAGAAGAATATAGCAAACTAGATATCCATTTAGTAATTTTCCATCAAAAGAAAAGGACTGCATTATGTTGCCCATCACAAAGTTTACGTAATCGGTGCCGTTCTTTACGAGTCCTAATTGTATGATGCCCACTAAGGATGTTATTGCTAAGAAGGCAATATAAGTACGGGGGCGTTTGAATATTTTGTATAACTCAATTTGTAAAAGCTTGTACATGTTGGTTGTTAGAAGTGATTTGTAAAAAGAAGTCCTCCAGATTATGCCTTGGTTGAAAAGAAATGACATTAATATTCATTTCAACAAGATTCCTATGTAATGCAGGTATCTCTTGGCGGTGCAATTTTAGTAAAATACTATGACTACGTTGCGGTTGCAACAGACTATTCCAGTTGCTTTGTTGCAACTGCTGTAATGCAAAATGGTTATCGGTAGTTTCAATTTCTACAATAGTTTGGGCGGGGTCAAAGAGTTCATTGGCATTGCCTTCAACTAGTTTTTTTCCTTTATCTATAATTAATAATCGGCTTGCCACTTGTTCAATCTCGCTTAATAAATGGGAGGATACTACAATAGTCTTACCCATTTCCTTACTTAAATGCAGTATCAGATTTCTTATATCTGCAATGCCTTGAGGGTCGAGACCATTGGTGGGTTCATCGAGTATTATCAATTGAGGATTATGCACTAAGGCAATGCCAATACCCAAGCGTTGCTTCATCCCTTGCGAGAAAGTCTTTACTATATCCTTAGCCCTAGAAGCTAAACCAACCATTTCCAATTGATCCATCACTAGTTTGTCGGTAACCTTTACGCCGCTAAGCTTGGCAAACAATGCAACATTCTCGTATGCAGATAAATATTTGTAAACATCGGGTTTTTCTACCACAGCCCCCACTTGCCTCAGTATCTCCGAGCGATGTGTTTTTATATTCATCCCAAACAATTCTATCTCACCACTTGTGGGGGCAATAAGGGTAAGCAACATTCGGATGGTAGTGCTTTTGCCAGCACCATTCTGTCCCAGAAAACCATAGACATCCCCCTTGTTTACAGAGAAAGATAAATCGTTTACCGCAGTAAGTCCCTTGAAGTGCTTGGTAAGATTTGAAACCTTTATTACAGATTGCATGTAGCTGTAACATTAAGCCGCTAATATAGTTGAGTTGTACTAGCAGATATATCCATAGAATAAACATTTGCAAATTGATAATGCCCGACACTAATTAATAGGAAAGTTGTTGGGTGAAGTGCACCTTTTCCAGTATTCCATGATGGCAGTAATGGTTTTTTCTAGCTCTCTCATTTTGTGTTGCTTCACAAAAAAGCCTTGTACAGCCAGACAATACGCTTCAACTACTACTTTTTGGTTGTTGGCAGTAGAAAAGAATAAAAATGGCACACACCGCAAGTCCACAGCGCGGGTTGCTTTTAATCTAGCTCTCAAATCAAATCCATTCAGCTTGGGCATATTTATATCGCACAATATAAGAAAGGGGTGTACGTCCGTTTCGTTTAAAAAGTCGAGCGCAGATTGCCCATCACCAAAAAAGATTAATTCGTTAGGATATTCTAAATTTTCAAAAGCTGCTTTAAAAGAATCTTGGTCTTCTAAATCGTCTTCAACTATTATTAGCGGTGCATTCTTTGGCATATAATTATTTTTTTAGATTATTAATTCAACTCTTTGTTTACTAATAAACTCCAAAGTCGACAAAGATTACATTCTTTTAATGATAAAAGGTTACAAAATTATTAAAAATAAGTAGTCAGCCACAATTATCTTGCATTTATGATTATAGTTTTAATCTTAAATAAAGATAATTAATCTTAAAATCAATTGGGGATAGCTACTTACTTGTATAATTAGCATATCCAATACTTGAACAGTATATAAGGGTAACTTCTAGCTACAAGTATCCTACTTGTAACAAACAAAAAGAGAAGCTGAAACAATACTTTGCATCAGTAATCCACAATCATTTAGTCTTCGCCTTTTTGTGTTGTAGTTGGCACAATCCACACCCTTCCCCTTTTTGTATTGTTGTATTTTACCAATGTTTTTCCTTTGCAATACTACAACTTTCCCCTCACCCCTTCCCTACAAAGGGTGTATAAATAATTTTCGCTTAATAGTTTTAACGACTAACTCTATAAGGGCTCTAAGCCCTTGTAGGGTTTTGATATGTGCGAAAATTATTTTTACCACCCTTTCAAACACCCTTTATTATTTTAATATTTTGCGTCCTGCATTGCGGCATTGATAAAAAAAAGTGTTTTACTGCGTTTGTAGTTGCGGAATGCAGTAAAACGTCCGTTTTATTGCATTCCGCAATGCGGAATCGATAAAATCGCCCTACTTTATGCATTCCGCATTGCGGAATCGATAAAATCGCCCTAATTTATGCATTCCGCATTGCGGAATCGATAAAAACGCCCGTTTTATTGCATTCCGCATTGCGGAATCGATAAAATTTCGTTTTTTTATGTATTCCGCATTGCGGAATGCAATAAAATCATCTTACTACCTTTATTTATTTTTTTCATCAAAAAATATTTTTCATTTTTTATAAATAATTAGCTAATAGTCAGTTTATTCCTCTACCTTCACCACGTATTTATTAAAGTTAGGCCGACAACTCACCTTGCCTACCTCATTTTGCTAGCTATATAATTGAAGTAGAAAAATATTTATTCATTTTCTCAAAATTTGTATCATGCCAGTTATTCGTCCTTTCAGTCTTTTTGTCAACCGTTTTGAAGTTGCTACAAAGGGCAGTTACAGCGTTGCCGCAGCAGTAGCTACCCAGCATGTAAATAGCCTGTTTACCGATAGCACCACCGTACCTATTGCGCTTACTTGCTACAACAATATTAAACCCAAGTTCGATATTTTTCAGGCCGCACGCATAGCACATTCTTCGCAAACAGGCTCGCAAGCGGGCAATGTGCAAACCATTACTGATATGTTGAAGACGACGCACGTAAATGTGGATAGCTGGGCAACGACTATTAAAGTGGTATATCCTGCCAAAAGTGCGCAGTACAAAGCCTTGTTTCCGAAGGGTGTGAAGACCTTTAATATTGGCACGCAGCAAAACAGGGTGAATGCGGTGAGTACGCTTATTACTTCTATTGGTACAGACGCCAGCCTTGCCACCGTAAAAGCCACCATTCAAACTTATTATACCACACTATTGGCGGCTTTTAACAACAAGGGCAATGCAAAAACCACCACCAGCACCGATAGTACGGCTTTAGAAACGGCTCGTGTTAATATGTTTATCGAAATGGAGGGCAACTATGGCTTGCTGATTAATGCTTGCAAAGCCCAGCCTACATTGGCGGCTAAGTATTTTGATGAACCTTTGTTGAAAAACAAACTGCAAATGAGTTTTGACCTAACAGTTAAACCTCTAGCTACCAAAAAGGCCATAGAACGCAAGTTTACCATCCCTGCCACACAACAAATTCAGGTTATTAATAATACCGATGCCATACTAAAAGTGTTTTTGTCGGCTACCAAAAAAGGCACGTTGGGTGCTGTGTTTGTAACTGTTGCCGCCAATAGCAGCAATACCTACAACCTAGCGGACATGGGCGACAACAAGACCCAAAAGTTTTTGATGGTGCAAAACACCAACAACTTAATCAAAGCCCCCATCACCATAAAAGTTTTGTAAAACAAGCACCACGGATTTTACCTTTACCCGTATTCTTAAACGTTCAGCAGGCTATTGACAACGTAAACCAAAGAAAATGTGGGAGCCATATAAAAAAGGTTTTAAAGCTTATTTACAATTAGAGCGGTCATTGAGTGATAACTCGGTGGAAGCTTACCTGCGTGATGTAGAAAAGCTGACGGAATATCTACTGGCAACTAATAAACTTAAAACCCCAGCAGAAATAGAACTAAAAGACTTACAGACTTTTGTAAAATGGGTGGCGGAACTAGGAATGACGGCTACCTCGCAAGCAAGGATAATTTCGGGTATAAGGGGATTTTATAAGTATTGTTTGCAGGAGGATATATCCAAAACAGACCCCTCTACCCTACTGGATGCCCCAAAAACCCAAAGGCTACTACCCGATACCCTTAGCTTTGAAGAAATAGAAAGCATGATTGCCGCTATAGACCTTAGTTCTAAGGAGGGGCATCGTAATAAAGCTATATTGGAAACTATGTACAGTTGCGGATTGCGGGTAAGCGAAACCGTAAATCTATTGATTAGTTGTCTTTTCTTTGACCAAGGATATATTAGGGTAATAGGCAAAGGCGATAAGGAAAGATTAGTGCCAATTGGTAGAGATGCCATTAAATACATCCGTTTATATGCCGACACAGACAGGAAAAAGATTGTTATAAAAAAGGGATTTGAAGATTATCTGTTTCTGAACAATAGAGGCACTTCATTATCTAGGGTAATGATATTTTACATTATCAAAGACTTAGCCAACAAGGCAGGAATAACCAAAACCATATCACCACATACTTTTAGGCATTCGTTTGCAACGCATTTAGTAGAAGGCGGTGCCGATTTGCGCGCTGTACAAGAGATGCTGGGTCATGAGAGTATTACTACCACAGAGATATACACCCATCTAGATAAAGAGTTTCTGAGAAGTACTTTACAACAGTTCCATCCAGCGTTTAAGTATTAAGGGAAAACGGAAGTCGGGAGGAAAGATAATTATTAATGGCTAGGAACTTTTTTCGCCCTAAATTATCTTTAACACCAAATACATGGGTGGGTTATTCTTTGATTTAGCATGTGCAACCTGAAAAGAATATTTAGGAATACGAACTGGTCTGTGTGGATCCATAAAAATATAAGAGGTAGGGTTTTCGTCTTTGTAGGTACACATTTTCATTAAATAACTTTGCACACCAGAATGCTTATCTCTCGCCACAACTTTAGTATAAACTGTCGGCTTATCAAAGTTGCCTGCAACCCAAACCTGATCGTTAGGCTTTGAAATGTTTATCATCCTATGCAAGTCTGGTGAGGCATTTTCCCAAGAAGAGCCATCTTTTTTCCCACGTCCCTCGTTGCAAACAAATCTTACACGTTGTGCCTTTACAAAAGTTGCAGAAATACTAAACGCAAATAAAAAAACGATAATGTAAATTTTACAGAAACCTATAGAATTTTCAATTTTCACTGATGAATACATATTTTTCATACAATTTATTTTAATTGCCCTACTATTGGCGTAAATATATAGTAAAGTGACTACATCATTATTTAGTATGCTGCACAATTTTGCAAAAAATTGGCTATTGTTAATAAGATTTAATTTAGCTTTAGTTATTAACGACGTACATATCAAATTTCTGCCTTGATATTCCCCCAAATAATAGTTTTTGTTATACAAAACTTTTCATAGCCTAAATTATAAAAATACTAAACCCTTAAATTTGCATTCTTATCAATTAAAATAATTAAATATTATGGCACAAAAGATTAAAGTAGCTAATCCGGTGGTTGAGTTGGATGGTGATGAGATGACCAGAATTATCTGGAAGTTTATAAAGGATAAACTTATCCTTCCATATCTTGAGTTGGATATTAAATATTACGACTTAGGTGTCGAATATCGTAACGAAACGAACGATCAGGTTACTATTGATTCTGCAAATGCTATCAAACAATACGGTGTGGGTATTAAATGTGCCACCATCACTCCTGATGAACAAAGGGTTGAGGAATTTAAGTTGAAACAAATGTGGAAAAGCCCTAATGGCACTATCCGTAACATATTGGACGGTACTGTTTTTCGCGAACCTATTGTTTGTAGCAACGTGCCTCGCTTGGTGCCAAACTGGACTGCCCCTATCTGCATTGGTCGTCATGCTTTTGGTGATCAATATCGCGCTACCGACTTCGTAACTAAAGGAAAAGGTAAACTGACCATTTCTTTTGAAGGTGAAGACGGCACAAAACAATCTTTCGAAGTATTCAACTTTAAGGGAGATGGAGTTGCTTTAGCCATGTACAACACCGATGAAAGTATCTATGGTTTTGCTCGTGCTTGTTTCAATCAGGCTTTGGCTAAAAAATGGCCTTTGTATCTCTCAACAAAAAATACTATTCTCAAAAAGTATGATGGTCGCTTTAAAGATATTTTTGAAGATGTTTATCAAGCTGAATTTAAGGCTAAATACGCAGAAGCAGGCATTACTTACGAGCACCGTTTAATTGATGATATGGTTGCTAGTGCTTTAAAATGGAACGGTAATTTTGTGTGGGCTTGTAAAAACTACGATGGCGATGTGCAAAGTGATACGGTGGCGCAAGGTTTTGGTAGCCTTGGTTTAATGACGTCTGTATTGATTACTCCCGATGGTAAAGTGATGGAAGCAGAGGCTGCACACGGTACTGTTACGCGTCACTATCGCGAGCATCAAAAAGGAAAACCTACTTCTACTAACCCAATTGCATCCATTTTTGCTTGGACCAGAGGTTTGGAATTCCGTGGCAAATTGGATGGTAACCAAGCGTTAATCAATTTCTGTCATGCCCTAGAAGAAGTTTGTGTAGAAACAGTAGAAAGCGGCAAAATGACTAAAGATTTGGCTGTTTGCATTTATGGTAACAAAGTAAACCATGGCGAACACTACTTATACACCGAGGAATTTTTGGATGCTTTAGATGCTAATTTGCAAGCTAAACTAGCTTAATTTAACCCTACAGGTTTATATAAATCCCAGACATGCACTTGTCTGGGATTTTTTTATGCAGTTATCTCTTAAACTATTTAGGTGTTTGAAACCTCAGCGTGCAATTCCCCTTTTGAGGCTGTAGGACGGGGTGGTATTTTTCATTGGGCTTTTAAAGCGATTTAGCTAGTTTTTGTTTTTCAAGCTAGGCCGCGTCAACTTCCCCTACAGTGCCAGTGTTCAGTGAAGCTGGTCACTGATATTTATTAGTCGAACCAATTTCTAACTGGGATACGCTGAAATGACTTGCCAACATTATTGTAATGATAATCGTAAAATAAAATCCTCAATAGACCTTTAGCAACACCATTTTATATACAAATATCTTTTTAAATAATGGGGGATGATAGGGGATGGTGTGCAGTCCTTTATCTTAGCGCAAATTTTTGGATTATGGCGAGTATTTTAATTATAGATGATGAACGTGCGATAAGGAATGTATTGAAAGAGATATTAACCAATGAGGGGTATAAAGTTGAGGAAGCAGTGGATGGGGAAGAAGGGCTGAAAAAGTTTACTTCTGGCAATTTCGACTTGGTACTTTGCGATATAAAAATGCCTAAACTAGATGGTATAGAGTTTTTGCAACAGGCTAATGCTGCCAACCCCGATGTACCAATCATCATTATTAGTGGACATGGAAATATAGAAACTGCCGTTGATGCGGTAAAGAAAGGGGCGTATGATTATATATCGAAACCACCCGATTTGAATCGTATGCTGATAACCATCCGCAATGCAATGGACAAGACAAATCTGGTAAAGGAAACCAAGATATTGAAGCGTAAGGTAACCAAGGTGCAGGAGATAATAGGGGAAAGCGAGCCAATAAAAAAGATTAAAGAGACCATTGAAAAGGTGGCTGTAACCGATGCACGGGTGTTGGTAACTGGCGAAAATGGTAGTGGCAAAGAATTGGTGGCTCGTTGGCTGCACGAGAAAAGCCACCGAAATACAAATCCAATAGTAGAGGTTAACTGTGCTGCCATACCTAGCGAATTGATAGAAAGTGAGCTATTTGGGCATGAAAAAGGATCATTTACGTCCGCTATTAAACAGCGAATTGGTAAGTTTGAGCAGGCAAATGGTGGAACATTGTTTTTGGATGAGATAGGGGATATGAGCCTGTCGGCACAGGCAAAAGTATTACGCGCCTTGCAAGAAGGAAAGATTACCAGAGTAGGGGGCGATAAAGAAATAAATGTGGATGTGCGTGTGGTGGCTGCTACTAATAAAGACTTGCTAAAGGAGGTAGAAGCTAAGAACTTTAGACTTGATTTGTACCATCGCTTGGGGGTCATTTTAATTCATGTACCCTCGCTGAATGAACGTAGGAATGATATTCCGTTGTTGGTAGATAAATTTCTACAAGACATAGCCGCAGAATATGGTCAGCAACCAAAGGTTATTGATGAATCTGCATTGGAGCAATTAAAGAACCACAACTGGACGGGTAATATTCGCGAGCTGAGGAATGTGGTAGAGCGATTAATTATCCTATCAGCAGGCAAAACAATTACGGTGGATGATATAAATAGTTATGTGTTGTTGAAATAAAGCGTAAGAATCGGGAAACGGAAATCGTGAATCGCTAGTTTTCGTTGCTTAAATCCCTAGCGATTCACGATCCACGATTTCAGCTCTCTAATTGAAAGTAACAAAGTCTGGTCTAACGATGTATTGACTATTGTAGGTGAAGATTAGATTAGAGGAAACATTTATACTAAAAGGACTCATGCCGCCAACTGTTCTGGGGAAATAGAAAAAGCGGAGTTCTATAGTGCCAAATACAAGGTTCTCATTTCTGGTACGTACCCCAAAGCCACTTCCTACATAGCCGTCTATATTGCTGCCAAAACTATTGTTGCCGTTAATAAAGTCAGTCTTTAAGAAGCTTAGATTTGAAAAAACAAAAGGAGCAAAGCTAAAACCAGCAAGTTTCCATGTATTATAGAAAACAGATTCGCAATTAAAAGTCGCTCGCGTTGTGGATTGGGTTGAGGAATCGCCAGAAAACTGAGGGATGCCATACGTGCTGTTAAGAATTAACGGTGCATCCAGCCTTCTATTAAACTGGTGTACAACACTTCCACTTAAAAAGTGGCGAGAGAACCACGTACTCGCCCCCAATCTTCTTAGTCTAGTAAAGGTTTGCAGTTGTAATAAGGTACTAAAATCTTCTACCTTTTTATCTTTATAATAGCCCCCTATCTTTAAGTTATAATCGAAATAGTTCTTGTCTTTAGTAAAGTAATTGTTCTCTATGCCAATGCCAGCATACGGTCTCTGAATATCAGCTTTATCAGTCCATCCACCTATGAAAGATACATTATAACCTTCTGGCACATCCTCATAACGCCCAAAACCATAGATAAAACTTGAGTGATAATATTCCTGTTTAAAGAAGGTATAGCCACCCAAAACACCCCTTATATCAGCATATTGAGGGTTGTACATTATTTTATATTTGTTAGGGATGTTTTGAAATACTTTATCAATTAATCTTACCGATAAGAAGTGTTTCACTTTCCTGAGAACTTGTTCATGTATAGAATTTCTCCCACTGATATTACAACCAGCCCATGCATCAAAATTGTCGTAATCATATTGATTATCCGACTTAAACACCGAATCGGATACAAATCTGTTTTTATTAGATTGTTTAGAAATCTCTGCATCACCAGTCCAGGAATAGTAAGGACTAACCAAAGGAAGCGTGAGTCGAGCTGTGAGATAAGTTTCATCGCGTTTTCCATCACTATAAGCGCGAGAAACATTTTGGTAACCTAGTGATAGATTTGCAAACGAGCCAGCAATGTTTCTCTTTAAGTATTGAACGCCCCAGCCATATTTAGGAGTCCTGCTAGGGTCGTAAAGGTTTTGTATTGTGAGCTGTTGCCCAGTACCCATAATATTATTGTCTCTCAGTTCTACAAACAGGGCTTTGTTCTGAACATCCGTAACAGCAGAAAGAGAGAATACATCTTTATAAAACACCTGTATATCTACTTCATCTTTGTTATGCTGAACAGGCACTACAACAATCCTTGCATCTTGCAAGTAAGGGAGGCTACGCAAATACCTTACATTTTCGGATATAGCATTGGGGTTTACTTTGTCGCCTTCCTTAAAGAATAGATTACTTTCTATTATATTTTTCTTTGTTGGTTTATGTATCTGATTAGCAGCATTAATCAAAAAATTCCTAAGTACCTTACTGGTGTCATTTACTGAAATACCAAAACTTACATCATGAATCAATATATATCGGATAGTTCTTCCTTTGAACCTGGTATATTCAGTAACGTTTTTTATAGCGGGTAAGTTTTCTTGACTTATTGGCGCATTTCCTGCAATACTTCTACCCAACCTACCCCAAAGACCTCTTTTTTTGGCAAGAAAGAAAGTAGTATCTTGTTTGGTAGTTTGTGTAGGGGGGTTGTTTTGCTGGGCATTTGATGTTAAAGAAAATAATAAGCACACTAATGAACTTGCAAATAAAACAACCGAGTAATACTTTATTTTATTCATCATGCAAGTGGTATAAAGAATATCCAAAAGAACATTTAGCTACCAGATAATATGTGAATAGAACCTTTAAATACAAAAGTAGCAGGGCCACATAACCAGATATTCTCAAAGCTGGTTTCCGAACGCTTGTCGAATTCTACAGCAAGCTCGCCGCCCAAAGTAGTCACATCAATTCGATTGAACCCTAGACCTTCTTGAGAGAATACCAACGCCGATGCTGTTACGCCAGTGCCGCAACTAAGCGTTTCATTCTCTACACCTCTTTCATAAGTACGCACCTTTATTTTGTTGTCACCCTCACTCTCAACAAAGTTCACATTGATGCCTTTCTTTTTAAATTCATCACTATACCGAATGTTCCTTCCTTCCTCAAAAACGTTTAAAGCCATAACATCAGTTGTTGGTTTAATGTAATGTGGGCTGCCAGTATTGAGTATATAATAATCATCATGACTTATCACCGATTTTACATCTTTCATTTTAAGGTGTACCCAACCAGAGTTGAAGTAAGCTTCGTGGTCGCCATCGATAGCAATAAATTTATACTTATCCTTTACAATGCTTCTATCAAATGCAAATTGGGTAAGGCATCTGCCACCATTACCACACATACTACTTTCATTACCATCGGCATTATAATATTTCATCTCGAAGTCGTAGCCCTCTTTCGTGTTAAGTAGCATCAATCCATCGCCCCCAATGCCAAACTTTCTATCGCACAAATGCTTTACTTGCTCTGTAGTTAGACTAATCTTCCCCTCGCGGTTATCCATTATCACAAAGTCATTCCCTGTTCCCTGATATTTAAAAAACTCTTGTTGCATGTTCTTATCAATTGTCAATTACTAATTATCAATTCCTAAATATTCTCAATTATCCCCAATCCTTTTCTTATCAAACCTTCTACTGCTGCAGCACCATCTTTGCTAAATTGTTTGCTTATCCTGTTTGCTACTATTACATTTATGCTTAGGCATTGATGTCCCAAAATTCTACTAATTCCATAGATAGCACTCGTCTCCATTTCAAAATTAGTAATAAAGTGGTTACCAAATCTAAAACTTGTCAATTGATTGATCAGATTCGGATTCGCCAGTTTCATTCGTAGTATCCTTCCTTGTGGGCCATAAAAACCAGGACAAGTAACCGTTATCCCATGATGGAATCCATCTACAAAATGTTTTAATAATCCTACACTTGCAGATGCGATATAAGGCATAATGGAACCTTCCAATTGGGTATGATTCATAAAATGTTCGTACATCTGCCTTTCTTCCTCGTTGTTGTCAAAGCGATAATAGTGCAGTAGGTTGTCCAATCCCAACCCATGCGTACCCGCTACAAAACTATCTACTGGAATACCTGCCTGCAATGACCCAGATGTGCCTAGTCTAATAAAAGTAAGTTGCGTTGGATTCGGTTTGATGGTACGTGTCTTTAAATCTATGTTTGCCAACGCATCTAGTTCGTTCAGTACAATATCTATATTATCGGGACCAATGCCGGTAGAGATTACTGTTAATCTTTTCTTACCTACATACCCAGTGTGTGCAATGAATTCCCTATGTTGTTGTTTTACCTCAATTTTATCAAAATATTTGCTTACTTCCTTCACCCTATCAGGGTCTCCGACGGTGATAATGGTGTTAGCCATCTCTTCGGGGCGCAGGTTTACGTGGTAAATAGCCCCGCGATTGTTAATAATTAGCTCACTTTCCTCTATTTGTTGCATAAAATAAATTAATTTCCAAATTTAAAGCTTACTCTTTCAACTTGATACATTATTTTCGCAGCCTATTCGGAAAGGTTCTGTGGCCGAGTGGCTAGGCAAAGCTCTGCAAAAGCTTCTACAGCGGTTCGAATCCGCTCGGAACCTCTTCTTTTAAAAAGGACTCACTATTGAGTCCTTTTTTATTGGCTTAATTGATGTATTCATTCAAATCCTAGGTCATTTATTCCTTTGCCAAGACCTTTTATTGGGATTAAAAGGCCGTTTATCCTTATTTCAAGGCCTTTTATTGGAAGTAAAAAGTCATTTATTTTAAATCCAAGACCTTTTTATTTAATAAAAAAGATTTTCTATTAATCATAAAATAACTTGTAAATGCACTCACACGACGAACACAAGAATCCCTGGACTATCATTGACGCTACCACAATCTACGATAACAACTGGGTATCGCTTATTCACCATAACGTTTTGAATCCGGCGGGGGGTAAAGGAATTTATGGTAAAGTGCATTTTAAAAATAAAGCCATTGGGGTGGTGGCGGTAGATGCCGAAATGAATACTTATATGGTTGGGCAGTATCGCTTTCCTATCAACCAATATAGTTGGGAAATACCCGAAGGTGGTTGTCCAATAGAATTAGACTCTTTAGAAACTGCCAAGCGAGAACTGCTAGAAGAAACAGGATTAAAAGCAGATAACTGGCTACGATTGGGCGATGCATATCTTTCTAACTCTGTGTCTGATGAATATGCCGAATACTTTTTGGCAACAGGCCTTAGTCAGCATGCGGCAGAGCCAGAAGAAACAGAGCAATTGGTGGTAAAAAAGATGCCTTTAAAAGAAGTTTTTGCTATGGTAAATGATGGAAGAATAAAAGACGCTCTCTCTATATTACCCCTTGTTAAGCTTGAATTAATGTTACTAAAGGGTGAGATAACGCTATGATAAATATTGCCTAAACTAGGGTTTATTTGATTAATTTGATTGGATAAGTTTTAATTGAGGAAATTATTATGAGTATTATTTGCATTTAAATCATGGAATGATTATTCTATTATTTCTTTACTAAATAACTATTCTTAATCCCTTTAAAATAGGTAGAAAGCATATTTAATTATTGCCATTCATATCAATTCATACCCCTACTTTTACATTTCACCATTAAAATTAGCGTCATAGAAACCGATTTAAAAGTAATAGAAGTTCTTGCCGAAGAAAGAGAGATAGCCAATATGGAATTTGCAAATTACCTGAAAACTTTGCCAACTGATAAAGTGGATAAGATAGTTTTTGAATTGAATGAACGCATCGCCCCACAAATAGATTGTACAGCCTGCGGCAACTGCTGTAAAAGCCTGATGATTAACGTTACTAATGAGGAAGCCGATGCACTCTCTACCCATTTAAATCAGACAAGAAAAGATTTTGATACCCAATACTTGGAAAAAAGCGGCACAACGATGTTGATGAATGCCATCCCCTGCACTTTTCTAAACAATGACAGATGTACTGTTTACGAGCATCGTTTTGCGGGTTGCAAAGAGTTTCCCGCCTTGCACCTACCCGATTTCAATAAGCGGTTATTCACCACTTTTATGCACTACGCCCGCTGCCCTATAATTTTTAATGTAATTGAAGAACTGAAAGGAATTGATAAGTGATAATTTATAAGTGACAAGTGATAGTTTATTGTTTGGAATGTTTTCTAATTATCAATTGTCACTTATCACTTATTAATTCCCTAATAACCACACTCGCTACGATACAACCAAAGATGGCGGGCATGTAGCTAATGGTACCTATCAACGACTTTTTGGGGAAGGCTTTTTCGGTAACGATAACCCTTTCTGGGTCTATTTCCTCGGGACTAAATACGACTGTCAAACCCGTATAAATTCCTACGGCATGAAGCCTTTTGCGAACATATTTTGCCAAAGTACAAGTGTGCGTTTTGGATATATCGGTTACCTGTACCATCGCTGGATTTACTTTTCCGCCTGCGCCCAATGCTGTTACAATGGGTAAATTCCTGTCTTTACACGCCTTTATAAACTGCACTTTCGGACCGAGAGTATCTATACAATCGACGGCATAATCAAAATTACCTTCGTCAAGAATAGTATCAATTAGCTCGTCCTGAACGTATTTTGTTAGCACAGTAATCTCTAATGCAGGGTTTATATCCCTCAATCTTTCTGCCATCACCTCTGCTTTTAGTTTGCCGGCAGTGGAATGTAGGGCGGGTATCTGACGGTTAGCATTACTCAGGTCAACAGTGTCCGCATCAACAATGGTCATTTTACCAATACCAGCGCGGGCAATCATCTCTGCACAAATACCACCCACACCACCAAGGCCCACTACCAATACATTTTTAGTCATCAATGTTTCAACCTTTTCGTCGCCCAAAAGCAACTGCGTCCTGCCCATCCAGTATGGAATCATCTCTTTTTATTTAATAAAGTAAGCAGCGAATTACGGTAAATTAGCCGAAGTTGAAGGCAAAAGAATTCCTATCAACACCAGAAAATTTTACTTCCTTTTCTTATTTATCAATTTATTCATCGTCAAAAAAAGTTTTATGCCTGTTCCTTCAAGAAACATGAGTAAAAATTAACGTTTGCCTCTGTTCCTTCAAGAAACACGAGTAAAGACTAATGTTTGCCTCTGTTCTTTCAAGAAACACGAGTAAAGACTAACGTTTGCCTCTGTTCCTTCAAGAAACATGAGTAAAGACTAACGTTTGCCTCTGTTCCTTCAAGAAACGTGAGTAAACATTAGTGTTTGCCTTATCTTCTTTAAATTTCTTGTGTCTTTGAGTCCTTTATACTACGAATACCCAAGAAAAAGTGGCAGATAAATACCGTACATACTATTTTTCAAAATTGAATAAACTCTTTTGTACTATTTTCCGCAAAATTTATCATTATGAAGAAAATACTCTTAAGCTCAATCCTATGTTTGTCTTTAACCCTCAACCTGTTTGCGCAAAGCAAGTACCAATGGAAGGACGTGGTTGCGGTTAACTACACCTACAAAACTGTCACTGGCGACCCAACAAAGGCGAGGTTTTATACCCTACCCAACGGATTGACGGTTATATTGAGTGTAAATAAAAAGACCCCACGTGTGCAAACACTTTTCGGAACAAGGGCTGGTAGTAACAACGACCCAAAGAATCATACTGGTCTTGCGCACTATCTGGAGCACATGCTTTTTAAAGGCACAAGCAAATATGGTAGTTTGGATTGGGCAAAAGAGAAGCCTATTTTGGATAAAATAGACGGATTATACGAGGCATATAACAAGATTCCTCTTAGCGATTCTGTGGCAAGAAAGGCAAAGTACCACGAGATTGATAGCGTTAGTGGCGAGGCGGCAAAGTTTGCCATTGCTAACGAATACGATAAAATGATGAGCGCTATTGGCTCGCAAGGAACCAACGCCCACACTTGGGTTGAGGAAACTATATACGAAGAAAACATCCCTGCCAACTCAATAAACCAATATTTGGCGGTGCAGGCAGAGCGTTTCCGCGCACCAGTTTTGCGCCTTTTTCATACAGAACTCGAAGCAGTTTACGAAGAGAAAAACAGAGGACTTGACAATGATGGAAGCAAGGTTATGGAAGCCATGTTGAGTTCGTTGTTTCCCACTACAAACTATGGTTTGCAATCAACAATAGGCACAGTTGAACATTTAAAAAACCCTTCTTTGTTGGCGATAAAAGATTTTTACAATAAATATTATGTGCCCAATAACATGGCATTGGTAATGGTTGGCGACTTCAACCCCGATGAAGTGATAAAAAAAGTAGATGCAGACTTTAAATGGTGGCAGCCAAAACCAGTAGCTGCTTATACTCCTGCTCCAGAAAAGCCACTCGCTGCACCAGTTATTAAGAATGTTTACGGACCAACTGCCGAGAGCATTAACATAGCTTGGAGGATGCCAGGCGGTACAGATTTTAAGGGCAGTGTATTGTTAGAATTGACAGCCGATATATTAGCCAATGGCAAAGCCGGTTTGATAGATTTAAACCTAAATCAAGAACAAAAAGTATTAAATGCAGGTGCTTATAACTATAGTTTTAAGGATTATGGCGTGCTAAATATTTATGGTTCACCAAAGGAAGGACAGACATTGGATGATGTAAAAGCGTTGTTGATGGCGCAGATTGACCTATTGAAAAAAGGTGATTTTGATGAGAGTTTAATTACATCTACAGCAGCCAATTTTAAGCTAGGAAAACTAGAAGGGCTAAAGGATAACAATACCACTGCTACTGATTTGATGAATTCTTTTATTCAGGAAAGAGGAAAGATGTGGGATAAAAGGGCAGATTTCTTAGATGCTATGAATGCCGTTACTAAGCTAGAATTGGTTACATTTATCAATAAATTTGTTACTGCCGGCAATGTTACCATCTACAAACACAAGGGCGAGGATACCAGCATTGCCAAAGTACCAAAGCCCACCATTACGCCCGTTAGTGTAAACAGGGATGCGCAAAGTCCATTCTTGCAAAAGGTGGAAAACATGCCATCTGCACCGTTAAAACCTTTGTTCCTCGACTATGCCAAAGACTTACAAAAAAGTAAGATTGGACCTGCTACTTTGTACTATTCTCAGAACAAGGATAATGAAATATTCAGGTTGTATTACCGCCTGAACATGGGCACTTGGAACAACAAAATGTTGGGTGCTGCCGCACAATACCTACAGTTTTTGGGTACGGATAAATACTCTGCTGCCGAGATAAACAAAGAGTTTTACAAATTGGCTTGTAGCTTTAATATCAGTGCTAGCACCGAGTACACGACTATATCTATTACAGGTTTGCAACAAAACTTTAGTAAGGCAGTTGCTCTTTTTGAAAATGTAATAAAGAATTGTCAACCAAATGAGGAAGCTTTGAAGAAGTTGGTGGCTCGTATTCAGAAGGAAAGAAAAGATAACAAAACTAGCAAACGCTCCATCATGTCTGGACTAACTAATTATGCTATCTATGGTGCAAATAATCCTTTTAATTATGTATTAAGCAATGATGAATTGAACAATATTAAAGCGGAGGATTTAGTAAATATCATCCATGATATTACCAAATACAAGCACGATATCATCTATTATGGGCCTCAGCCAATTGTTGCTTTTACAGCGGGTATTTCCAAGCTACATGCTTTACCAGAAAGCTTTACACCTAACCCAGCGGCAGTTAGTTACAAGCCATTGCAACAAACTAATAATAAAGTTTTGTTTGCGCAATATGATATGGTTCAGGCAGAAATCAGGTGGATTCGCAATACAGAACCTTTTAATCCTGCCAAACTCGCTACCGTTGATGTGTTTAATAATTACTTCGGTGCGGGCAGTATGAGCGGTATAGTTTTTCAGACGATAAGAGAAAGCAAGGCGTTGGCATATTCTACTTATGCCATTTATAACAAGCCTTCTAAAAAAGAAAATCCTTTCACTTTTATCGGTTATGTAGGCACACAGGCAGACAAAATGAACGACGCTGTTAAGTCGATGAATGAGTTGATAAACGATTTGCCAAAGGCAGATAAGTTGTTTGAAGATTCGAAAACGGCTATCAAAAAGGATATAGAAAGTGAACGCATTACCGATGAAGCAGTTATTTTTAATTACTTAGAAAATGAAAGACTGGGTATCAGTACTGACATCCGCAAGAATATTTATGCTGATGTTGATAAGCTGACCTTCGATGACATCAAGAATTTCTCTAAAGCAGAAATTGCATCAAAGCCATATACCTATTGTGTTGTAGCAAACAATAAGAAAATAAATCTTGACGATTTGAAACAATATGGTGAGGTAAAAACCATCAGTTTGGAAGACTTATTTGGCTATTAAGTTAGATTCACTCAATATAAATTGTCCCCTTTATCACTTAGGGGAAGATATTTATTAGTTAGGGGGCGGACTAGCTGATATAGGTGGCGGACTAATTCATTTAGGGGACTATATTTATCAGATAAACCATCCCTTTTACTAGTTAGGGCGAAGCTTAAGTGCCAATAAATCAACTTCATAATTGAAAAATAAACTTTAGCAAAACTAATTTTAGTCATTTTTTAGTATGCTCATTACCTAGAGTTTTGCATCTTATCAGCAATTCATTAATTTAGCAGTTTTTAATCACCCTTTTAAGTACTTTTATGATAAAGTCAACGTTGCACAAGTTTCATATTCCTGTTATGGGATTAGGTTTTACAATAGACACGCCGCTAAAAGTGGCTCGCTTTGGTATTTCGTCAGTAATGTCTATTGTAGAAGATGGAATTATTGAGCAGATGCGCGAATTTTATTGCAATCAAGCAGGTTTTCCTTACCTCGCAATACCTACAACCGTAGAAGATTACCGTGCAAAAAGAATTACTGGTTACCTCAACCTTGTTTATTTTTTGATTAATGAGCAGGTGAAAGTTTTGCGTAATGAGCCTTTTGAAGAAGGAAAGGACATCGTAAAATATTTCGAATTACTACCTGATGACTGCGAGGCTAAAGCCATGTTCAACACCATGTTACAAACAACTGATGAGCAAGAAAAGGTTGCTTTGCAAAAAGTGTTGCGCACTAAGATTGTTGCTGGTACTGCCGATGTAAACATTATGGCAAAGGTGGATAAGAACAACTACGACAAGAATGGAGATGTTTTACCCAACGAATTTTCTGATGCTTTGTCCGCTTTGAGAGGCTTTGCCAATAGCCATTCAAACGGTTCTATTGTTTTTTCTGCGGGATATAATCCTCGCTTGTACAATTATATAGATAGTTTCCCAGACTTTTTGCCTAATGAAAATGGCGAATTAGCAAAAAATATCATCCTTAAAGTGAGCGATTATCGTTCTGCTCTAACACAAGGAAAGATATTAGCTAAGAAAGGAGTTTGGATTTCAGAATTTAGAATTGAAAGTGGTTTAAACTGTGGCGGACACGCTTTTGCCACCGACGGTTTGTTGCTAGGCCCAATATTAGAAGAGTTTAAAAACAACAAAGCAACCTTAGAAGCTGAGTTATATACTATCTGTAACCAAGCCCTCGCTGCTAAGGGTTTACCTACTTTCCAACAACAACCCACCAACAGAATTACGGTTCAGGGCGGTATTGGAACAGCAAAAGAGAATGCTTTTTTATTAGAATACTATCAAACAGATGCAACTGGCTGGGGAAGTCCATTTTTATTGGTTCCCGAAGTAACAAGTGTGGATGATGAAACATTACATAACCTTGCTACTGCCAAGCCTGAAGATTATTTCTTGAGTGGAATATCTCCATTGGGAGTTCCTTTCAATAGTTTTAGCAAAGCCTCTGCCGAGGTTCAACGTGCACAAAGAATTGAAGCTGGCAGACCAGGTAGTCCTTGTACCAAGAAATTCTTAGTTTCAAATACGGAGTTCTCTGAAATTCCTATTTGTACTGCTTCCAGAAAGTATCAAAACCTAAAGTTGAAGCAACTAGAAGTTGCAGGTTTTTCTACAGAACAATTAGAAACAGAAGTTGCTTCCGTAACCATCAAAGAATGTTTGTGCGAAGGATTAAGTATGGCACCGTTGTTAAAGAACGGCATTGCACCAGATAATAAGAACATGTCCAAAGCAGTTGCGGTTTGTCCTGGGCCAAATCTTGCTTACTTCTCTGGGGTATTTTCTTTGAAACAAATGGTAGATCATATTTACGGAAGGATAAATATTCTTAACGCCGTTAAACGCTCTAACCTTTTTGTAAACGAATTAAGGATGTACGTTTCTTATTTGGAAAATGAGATAGATAAAAACATTAATACCATTACTGCAAACAAAAGCAGGCAATTAAGAACATTCCAACAGAATTTATTGAAGGGAATAGAATATTACAACACCCTTACAGCTTCAATCAAAAATGAGACTGCTCATTATATTGATGAAATGAAAGCCGAACTAACTAGTTTCGAACAGATAATTGTGAATCTCACTATACCTGCAGAAGTAAAAGTTGCAGTAGCATAGAGAACGGTTGTAGCCATTTTGCGTTATAGTTTAGCCGCATCAATAAGGTTGATGCGGCTTTTTCATGTGTAAAACCCCTCTATACAATCGTAACCTATGGTTATTATTACAGTATTTATTGCCGAGCCCTACTAAAGCAATCTACGGTATCGACCACCAACACTCATAATCGGCTCAACCAACATTCATGGTAGCTACTACCAACAATGGTGATCCGAACCACAACATTTGGTTATCCCTACCATAACAATTCTGGTATTACCACCAACAAGGGTAGTAGCTACTACCAACAGTGGTGATCCGAACCACAACAATTGGTTGTCCCTACCATAACAATTCTGGTATTACCACCAACAAGGGTAGTAGCTACTACCAACAATGGTGATCCGAACCACAACAATTGGTTGTCCCGATCATAACAATTCATTGTGCTACAACTAACAATGGTGACCAGAACCATAACATTTCATGGTACGAAGCACAACAATTCATAGTACGAATCACCAAAAAAGTGAAGACAGCCACAACTTACTACGGTATTAACTATAAAAAAGGGTTGATTCAATCAAGAATCAACCCCTATCAATTATCAGTTATCAGTTATCAATTATCAATTGCCTACGCTTGTATAAACAAACTGAAAGCACCAGCGCTCACTGTACTTACATTGGTAACAACAATTTTTGTCCAATAAGCAAGAATTTTTACACCAGAGCCCGGGTTAATAGTAATAGTTTCCGAAACCAAAGCACCTACTTTTAAAATTGTAAGGATGGTAGTACCAGTGTTGGTAAAATATTTTCCACTAACTACACCACTAATGGTGATAGAAGCGGCAGGTGCAATGGTATAAACCGTAGCAATCTTTGTAGAAGGTGCTTTCTTAAAAAACTCAGTACCTAGTTCATCTACAATTTCCTGAACCGCAGGAACAGTTTTGCCAATAAGTCTGGCATTATCCAAACATTGCAAACCCCAAAACATCCTATCATTCTGCACAATTTCGCCATGTCCACCAACAATGGCAGCTAAGGCAAGGAACATAGCTTCTAAAGTAACGCAATCAACACCTTCTTGGGTGAGGGCAATAAAATCAGCCAAAGTAAAAGAAGAAGGAATAGTTTCTGGATGAGCCTGCATCAACTTAATAAAAATAGCACTTATTTCCGATGTTTTAATAGCCCCAATCTTATAAAGTCCCTTTATTTGGGCGGGGCTAAGTGAAATCTTAATAACATCTAATAAGACATGAAGCGCAGTAATAGCCGTCTTAATACTCGCAGTAAGCGCAGGTGAAAGCGGGGTGGTAATCACAATTTCTTGTGGCATAATTTGTACAATTTAGAAGTTAATAATTTAAAACTAGAAAGCGACGTAGAACAATGCTTTGTTTTAAGTGGATGCCGTTGTAGGCAATTGTTAACTTTAAACTTTTCGACAAATAACGTCTGTGGTCGGCTGGGCGTTTTAAACAACCCGCTAATCAGATGCAAGATTAGGGTATTAAATGCACAACATTATTACGCTACATTCCACTGGGGCATTTGTTTGGGCAATAATGCCCCCTATATTACAATTAACTACAAAAACTTGCGTAATAACTGCAGATTCCATTGCAGTTTTGGCGCAGCTTTTTGTGCCACCAGCACGGTATTTTTATTGCACTTTATGACAATATTGTTGACCTTAAATGATTTACGAGTTGGTTTAAATTACAATGAGTCTATGAACAGCCTAAAAGCCAAAAATAGTTTTATTTCAACTGGATAATCTACCGTTTTAGACCACTTATTTTAATAGTCTTACTCCAATCGGTTTATTTCTTGCGCTACTTATACCTCAATAAAACAAATAATATTTTTGGTGGAATGTTTATATATACTTTTAGGGGGTGGTAAGGGCATAAAAAAAGCGACTTGCGCCGCTTTAAATGTTTTCACAACGGAATAATCCTTATTGTGATTTGCTTTCAATGATGTAAAAATATAGAATAAATTGATAAAACAAAAACAAATATGAAAACAATTCTTGGATTAGATTTAGGAACTAACAGCATTGGATGGGCTTTGATAAAGCAAGATGAAGAAACCAGTAAAGGTGAAATCATTAAACTAGGTTCTCGTATTATTCCTATGAGTGAGGATATACTGGGGAAGTTTGATAGTGGCATTACCGAATCTGATACGGCAAAAAGAACTTCTTTTCGGGGCATCAGAAGATTGCGTGAAAGAAATTTATTGAGAAGGGAACGGCTTCACCGTGTATTAAACATCTTGAGCTTTCTACCAGAACATTATGCAAATGAAATTGACTTTGAAGCCAGATTTGGGAAATATAAGAAGGAAACCGAACCTAAAATTGCCTATCGTTTCAATCAAGAAACAAAGGGGTTTGAGTTTATTTTCAAGAACTCATTCAATGAAATGGTTGAGGATTTCAAAATACATCAACCCAAATTATTAGAAAATGGAAAGAAAGTACCTTACGACTGGACAATCTATTATTTACGAAACAAGGCATTGACTCAAAAGATAGAGAAAGAAGAACTTGCTTGGTTGCTGCTAAACTTTAACCAGAAAAGGGGATACTACCAATTAAGGGGCGAGGAAGAGGAAGAAACTCCCAATAAATTGGTTGAGTTTTATTCTTTAATGGTAACCGATGTAATTGATAGTGGCGATAAAAAAGGGAAAGATGAAATTTGGTATAATGTAGTTTTAGAAAATGGTTGGATATATAGACGGACAAGCAAAACTCCATTGGAATGGACTGGCAAAAAGAAAGATTTTATTGTAACTACAGATTTGAATGAAGATGGAACAATAAAAAAGGACAAGGAAGGAAAAGAGAAAAGATCATTTAGATCTCCTGCGGAAGACGATTGGACTTTGTTAAAAAAGAAAACTGAATTTGATATAGACAGGAGTGATAAAACTGTTGGTTCTTATATATATG
>JANYEX010000105.1 GCA_025359725.1 Chitinophagaceae bacterium
AAGCTGTTAAAGCAGAGAAAACAAAACTCTGGATGAGCTTAAAGAAGATGGTTAATATGTAGTCGGGAAACGAAAATCGAGCGTCGTAAGGTTAGCGGCCAGTTCTTGCGATTCCCGATTCTACCGACTCAGGTTACGAATAAATAAATAAATTAGTTATCAATCAGCTACAAAATGAAAACATTAGTATTTGCAACAAACAACCAGAACAAGGTAAACGAAATAAGGAAGGTAACCAATGGATTATTTAATATTATTACCCTACAAGAAGCGGGGATAGATATAGATATTCCAGAACCGCATGATACCCTAGAAGCAAATGCTACAGAGAAATCTACTGTGATATATGGTCTAACTAAGCAAGATGTTTTTAGTGAGGATACTGGGTTAGAAGTTATTGCCCTTAAAGGCGAGCCAGGTGTAAAGAGTGCGCGATATGCTGGTGAAGGAAGGGATTTTCAGGCTAATATAGATAAGCTTTTAGTTAATTTGGAAGGTAAAGAAAACAGACAAGCTCAATTCAGAACGGTGGTTTCTTTATTACTAGATGGAAAAGAATATGTGTTTGAAGGCATCTGCAAGGGTAGCATTATACAAGAGCAAAAAGGATTTAAAGGCTTTGGTTACGACCCAGTTTTTATTCCGGATGGGGCTGATAAAACCTTTGCAGAGATGACTATGGACGAGAAAAATACCTTTAGCCACCGCAAGAAAGCTATCAGCAAACTAATAGATTTCTTAAATGAAATTGCTTAAAAGCATTGCTACTGAGACCAATGTTATTAAGTTGAGTCTACGAGCCTTAGTTGCGAAAGAATCCTTAACTAAATGATATTTGGCTTTAGGATATGTATACTTTAAAAGCCAAAAAGCCACACGAACCTTGCATACGCACTATCTAATTAAAAACTGTTTTTCCCAATGAAATAATGGACAAATTACGCTTAATCTTTCTTTTGCGGCTGCCCTTCGCCCTCGGTAATTAGCTTAAATAAACTGCCTTTTATGTATTGATCCCATCCTTTAATACACATATCGTAGCATTCTACCTCTGGAACTAAACCAATATGCGTAAAGGTAACTTGGGTAGTATCCTCATGTGTAGAAATATCAAAACTCATTTTGGTATTTGTCCATTCTGTTTTGTCTGCAAACCAAGGAAGGAAGCAGTCGGTAACCAACCATACTACTTTTTTATTAGGAATAAGTAGTCAGCCACAATTATCTTGCATTTATGATTATAGTTTTAATCTTAAATAAAGATAATTAATCTTAAAACTAATTGGGGCTAGCTACTTAACTTCGATAAGCTTATGAGTTACAAATGACTCATCGCTGAAATGGATTGTAAAAATACCATTTAATTTTTGGGTGTCGCCTTCCAATTTCTCAGTCCACCATCTGGCAACATTGTTCATACATTTAAATGCTTTTTCTGCCGGGGCTTTTACCTCAATGGTAGCCGTGTAATCTTTCTTTTCCATGTTGTTTGTTTTAAATTATTATTGCAAATTATTCAGGCATTCCTTTTCCGTCATCAATAAACTTTACCAAGCTGTTTGTTACATGCCCCGTCCAACCCTCTTCACAATCCTTATAGCATTCAATGTCTGGCACTAATCCTATGTGGGTGAAGTCAATTTTGGTGTTGTTATTTTCAGTTGAAACTTCAAACACCACTTCGGTATTATTCCACTCTTTTTTATCTTTAATCCAATCCAGATTACAATCAATTACTTTCCAAACTATTTTTTTGTTTGGTATTAATTCACTGATTTGAAAGTCAACAAAGGTCTTACCAAAATCAACAGTGAATTTGTCGTCTAGCACTTCCGATTTGCCTATTACTTTTTTTGCCCACCAAAGATTTACTTGGTTTATTTTCATTATTGCTTCTTCTGGAGAAGCATTAACGGTGATTGTTAGGTGAAAATCTTTCTTTTCCATGGTTAATTATTTTGTTTGTTATTTAAAATAGTTTCCAACTTTTTCAGTTTTGAAGCCCAGAATTTATCGAAGTAGTCAATAAAATTCTGTAGCTCATTAAAGCCATCTTGCTTTAGTGTGCAATACCGTTCCCTGCCTATGTCTGTGATAGAAATGAAGCCTGCGTTGTACATTATTTTGATGTGTTTTGAAACAGCAGGACGGCTCATATCAAAGTTTTCTGCCAATCTATTTATTGTCATACTATCTCTTGAAAGTAGCATCATCATTTGCCTTCGACTAGGGTCTGCAATTACCTGAAATGCGTCAAACGTTTGCGTAGCCATTATTTCTTTTCATTTAAGTGATTCATCATTTTTAGAACATTCTGATTCCATCCATTAGTCATTGCATTGAATATTGCTAGGTTAGTTTCTTTGAAACCCCATTGCTTTAATAAAAGCTTTGTTCCCTTACCATGTTTTTCCAACGACCATTCTACAACCGTGTCTAGAGAGAAAATACCATCTCCCGAACCGCCTTTCCAGGTATAAACTAGTTTTTGAAAAGGCACTAATTCAAGAATCTCACAGTGGAAAATACCATCCAAGTCGAGGCTAGGAATTGGCTTTGTTATAAACTGAAATTCTTGCCCAAGTGTCGGCACAAAATTGTTTGGCATTAACCAAAGAGCCATTAGGTCCGCTTGCGTTAGATACGCCCAAACTTCGTTTGGGGATTGCTCATAAATCCATTCATTTTTAATTTCTGTTTGCATATTATGTAACTTTTAGGTTAAAAATATATAAGTAACTTTTTGGTTACGCAAAATTTATTTCTAAATGCTTATTTCTATTTGGTGTACGGATATCTTAAACCGTGTGAACATCCTTTTAAAGGTTTCATCTGATGCTAATTTAGGCATCACTATAAAGCGGATTTAAGAAAAAAACAGTTTTTAGCGGTTCCCTAGATAAGAATCAACTCGTTTATTTCTTCGGTGACGAATCTCTAATGATTATTTCTGGTTTTAATACCTCATGAACTGGTGTGGTGGTAGTTGAAGTCTTAGCCAATTTCTTTAATAAGATTTCAATTGCACGTGAGCCAATCTGATCTAATGGCTGTGACGCAACGGTTATTGAAGGTGTAAATAGTCTAAAAAGATCGTGGTCATCGAAGCTAACAACCGCAATATCTTTTCCTATTTTTAGTTTATTCAATTGTATTGCTTCAATACCTAGTATTCCTAAATAGTTGGTAGAAAAGAACACGGCGTCTAAATCTTTATTTTCAGCAAAGAACCTCTGCATTAGTTCCAATTGTTCTTCATGGCTTTTTTCTACCATCGGAACTTCTAAGATATACTTTTCATTTTGTTTGATAGACGCATCTTTTAATGCGGCTTTATATCCCAAACGTCTATCCTCAAGTTGAGACATCCCTTCCGTAACAGTAATAAATGCTATCTTTTTGTATCCTTGAGTTGTTAGGTGATCTGTTAACTGATATCCGCCCAAGTAGTTGTCTATTATAACATAATCAGTATCCACATCATGAAGAATACGGTCAATCAAAACAAATGGAATATTTTCATTTTTTAGGCGAGATATATCTTCTTGCAAACTGCCTGTTGCCGTAATTATAAAGCCATCAACCGCGCTTTGTTTCATGCTTGATATAAGGCTTTTAGCAATTTGGGTGTCGCGCTCTGTACTACTAAAAAAAACTTTGTATCCATTTCTGTTTGCGATAAGCTCAATAATTTTAGCAACATTTCCAAAGAATTGGTTGCTTATATCTTCTACTATTAATGCAATAGTATTAGACCTCCCTGTTCTTAAAACCCTTGCCGCATTATTTGGCTTGTAGCCTTTCTTTATGATTAAGTCATTAACCTTTTTTACGGTCTCAGGACTTATTCTCATTTTTTCTGTTTTCTGGTTTAGTACAAAGGATACAGTAGTTATTGAAAGTCCAAGCTCATCGGCGATGTCTTTCATTGAAACTTTTTTCATTATATATTATTTAAAGTTATTAAGAGTTAATAATTAACTGCTAAAACATAGCAATCACTCTGTGGTTAAATTTTTTCTTTTTTAATGCGTGCTAAAGTATGAACAATATCGTTGGCATTTTTAGCAATTGTTTTAGCTTGTTTAGATCGAAGAGTTGTTTGTGAATAATAGTACCTTTTTCTTAACATATAATGCTTTTGGTACTGCGTTTTGTCTTTTCATAGGATACTGAAAGAATTTTATAAAATAATTTAATTCGTGATAAAACCTTCTTCAAAAATAAAATTTTACTACAGTAGACCTCATTCCAAAATAAATTAGGTTGTTGCACATCTCAATTGGAAGGTGTTTTCTAGTAAACAACCTGGTTTAATAAACGGCAACACCTGCACTAAACTAGTTAAAAACAAACAATTGAACTTTGTTTTGAATACAGATGCCGCTCTTTATACTTTGATAGTTACAAACATTTTGGGTCAAACAGTGTTGGCTAAGACTTTTTCTCAATGGTGGTACTGCTTCTTACAGTGTTAGTTTACCAAGCGTAACTGCT
>JANYEX010000144.1 GCA_025359725.1 Chitinophagaceae bacterium
ACATTTCCGTTGCACTGGAAAACATTTCCGTTGCACTGGAAAATATTTCCGTGGTAATAACCCAAATGAATTTAACAATTGACAGGCTAAAAGCAAGGCAGAATTTAACAATTGGGAAAAAGAGAATTTGAGCATATAGGAGGGAAGACAGACTAAAAAGATAGCGAGCAATGTTCTTTGTGCGGGCAACTATGGTGTTGCTACTGCTGAAAAGGGGGGTGGGGTTGGGCGAGGAAGTTTGCAAGCGCATACGGAAATGTATTTCCAAAAATAAATTTACAATTACTGGTTTAACTAAATTTAGTGTGGGGAAGCGTTATTTTACCACAAAGAACACAAAGATTTACACTAAATACACTAAGCAAATCAATAGTATTTAGATATTGCGTTTTACTTAAAGGACACTAGGCTATCCTAGAACGCTAATAGCTTATTAGATAGCTCAAATTCAGTATATCCTATGTGCTTTGTGTTTCTAATTTCTTGCATTCCTTGTGGTTAAGATTCCTTACACAGAATTTAGGATAACCTAATTGCTAAGCTAAATAACCCTGAAACTAGTAAGGCTAATAAATTAGCAAATCAAATAATTTCTATGAAAAGTAGCTAACAAAAAACGCTTTAATTTCAAATTTTCTTTCTGCCTTCGAGTCTTTGAGGCATAACCCCCAATCTTTCCCGATTCTGATACACCCAATTACCCATATCGTAATGTTATACCATTTTGCAAGGTTACATTTGTCGCTTGTTGAAGAATTCATCCGTACATATTGCATTAGTGGGCAACCCAAACAGTGGTAAAACGTCGCTGTTTAATGCGTTGACAGGACTTAACCAACAAGTAGGCAATTTTCCTGGCGTTACCGTCGATAAGAAAACAGGATTTATTGATTTGGATGAGGAAACAAAGGCAGAATTGATTGATTTGCCTGGAACATATAGCCTCTATCCTCGCCGTGCCGACGAATGGGTGGCGTATAAAGTATTGATGAATGCCGACACCGAAGAGGTAAAACCAGCGTTAGTATTGCTTGTAGCAGACGCGAGTAACCTAAAGCGTAATCTTCTCTTTTGTAGTCAGATATTAGACCTAAAGATTCCTGTGGTATTGGCTTTGACCATGAATGATTTGGCAGAAAAGAAAGGAATCAAGATAGATGTAAATGGATTGGCTACCGACCTTGGCGTGCCTGTGGTGTTGGTAAACCCTAGGAAGAACAAAGGGCTTTCCGAATTGAAGAAAGTATTGGCAAGGGCATCGAAATCTACTTCAAAAAAGTTTCAACGCAATTTTATTGATGCCGAAAAACTTGCTCCAAAGGCTATCGGCGAGGTTCAGAAACTTTTTCCCCAGTTGAGTGAGTATGCCGCAATACATTATTTAATTAATCACGAAAACTTCCCTCTATCTAATCAGCATCAGGAAGCAATTGAACAAATTGAGATTGATAATAACTTCAACCCAACTAAAACACAGGCAGAAGAAATAATGCAACGCTACCATCGGATTAAAACTACGATGAACCAAAACGTTGTTGAGCCAGACCCTTTAGAAAAGAAACTTTTTACAGAGAAGTTAGATAACATTTTGCTACATCGTACATGGGGGTATCTGATACTGATTACTGTTTTGTTCCTCTTATTTCAAAGTATATTTTGGTTGGCGCAGTTTCCGATGGATGGCATAGAATGGGTGTTTCAGCAAATAAGTACTTATCTAAATAGTCAATTACCTTCCGCTTGGTGGAGCGACTTATTGGTGAATGGATTGGTAGCCGGACTAAGTGGCATCATGGTTTTTATTCCACAGATAATGATTCTTTTTGGATTGATAACCCTCTTGGAAGATACAGGATATATGGCAAGGATTAGTTTTTTGACTGATAAACTAATGCGTAAAGTGGGTCTTAATGGCAAAAGCGTGATGCCTATGATTAGTGGTTTTGCCTGCGCCGTACCCGCCATAATGAGTACGAGGAACATAGAAAATAAAAAGGAAAGGTTACTGACTATCCTCATTACCCCACTGATGAGTTGTAGCGCGAGGCTACCCGTTTACACTATTTTAATATCCTTGGTTATAGATAATAAATACTACTTAGGCTTCCTTAGCCTACAAGGTTTGGTGATGATGGGGCTTTATTTACTCGGAACAGTAATGGCATTGGTAGTAAGTTTTGTAGCCAAATGGTTTATCCATATCAAGGAAAAAAGCTTTTTTATCCTCGAATTACCCGTTTATCGCAGTCCTCGTTGGAAGAATGCGGGTATCACGATGGTAGAAAAGGCAAAGATTTTTGTACATGATGCTGGACGTATTATTATCACCATCAGTCTTCTGCTATGGTTTCTTAGTTCCTTTGGGCCTGGCGATAGGATAAGTAATTTAAAAGAACAATACGCCATAAACTTACAACAACACCCCGAGCAAAAGAAGGTATTAAGTAAACAATTATCATCCGAGAAGTTACAAAATTCTTACGCAGGCATATTAGGCAAAGCCATTGAGCCTGCTATCGAACCATTAGGCTACGACTGGAAAATAGGTATTGCTCTTATCACATCTTTTGCCGCTAGGGAAGTATTTGTGGGTACAATGGCAACACTCTACAGTGTAGAAGAGGAAGATAATTCTTCCTTAAGAGAAAAACTACAAGCCGCCCGCCACCCTGACGGCACTAAGGTTTATACCCTGCCTGCCGCATTATCTCTGATGGTATTTTATGTATTGGCGATGCAATGTATGAGTACATTAGCAGTGGTAAAGAGAGAAACCAAAAGCTGGAAATGGCCTGCCATTCAGTTCGTTTACATGACTTTTTTGGCGTATTCTATGAGTTGGATGGTGTATCATCTGTTTTCTTAAAATGATTAGACGGGAGTTGCTGAAAAGATGCTTTTTTGAAGTCATTGTCTATTGACAAAATATTTTTTTGTTTGATATGAAACATCCGCTATATATTCGCATCGAAATGATAAAAAATACAAATACAATAAAGGCAATAAAGCTACTCTCGTAAGGGAAGGTCAAATTGTTCGTGTATTTTAAAGTATAGCAGCAGCCTTCCCACATCGGGAAGGCTGTTTTTTTATCAGTCAATCATCAGAAACTATTTTTTTAAAACACAAAAGGAACAACAAAATGAAAGTAGCCGTAGTTGGGGCCACAGGCCTAGTTGGCACAAAGATGTTAGAAGTTTTAGCAGAAAGAAACTTCCCTGTAACCGAGTTAGTACCCGTAGCATCTGAACGCTCTGTAGGTAAGGAAGTAGAATTTAAGGGAAAGAAATACACAGTAGTGGGTATGCAAGCAGGTATTGATGCTAAGCCAGCCGTTGCTATCTTCTCAGCAGGTGGTGGGACATCACTAGAGTGGGCGCCAAAGTTTGCCGCAGCAGGAATTACTGTTATAGACAATAGTAGTGCGTGGCGTATGGATGCCACTAAAAAGCTGGTAGTGCCAGAAGTTAATGCCGAAGTGTTGACAAAAGATGATAAAATTATTGCCAACCCAAACTGTAGCACTATACAAATGGTGGTGGCATTGCAACCATTGCATACCAAATACAAAATTAAAAGGGTAGTAGTTAGTACATACCAAAGTGTTACTGGTACTGGTAAAGCTGCTGTTGATCAATTGTTTAACGAGCGCAAAGGCATTGAAGGCGAAAGAGCTTACAAGTATCAAATAGACCTTAATGTTATCCCTCAAATAGATGTTTTCTTAGAGAATGGCTATACTAAAGAAGAGATGAAAATGGTGAAGGAAACTTGCAAGATTATGCAAGATGACTCTATTAAAGTTACAGCTACAACTGTGCGAATTCCCGTAATTGGTGGGCATAGTGAGAGCGTAAATGTAGAGTTTGAGAATGAATTCGACTTAGATGAAGTAAAAGAGTTGTTAGCAGCTGCACCTGGTGTTGTGTTGCAACAAAATGATGCTGAACAGTTTTATCCTATGCCATTGTGGGCACACGAAAAGGATGAGGTATTTGTTGGTCGTTTGCGAAGGGACGAAACACAACCTAAAACCTTGAATATGTGGATTGTTAGCGACAACTTAAGAAAGGGTGCTGCCACTAATGCCATCCAAATTGCAGAGTACCTTACTAGCAAAGGGTTACTATAGTACTCTTTGTTTATTATGATACATAAAAAGGTCGCCTACTTATTGGCGACCTTTTTTTATATGCCATACTTTGGTTTAATCTTTTTTTAATTATTTTATAGTCTAATATTAAATTTTACAGAAAATCTTATTCTCTAGAGGATTAAAAGCAAAATAACTGCCTTTAATCATTATTTTGCATTACCTAAACCACTTACATAAGAAGTTATCATGAAAAATATATTTTGGCTCGTTATTTTTTTGGTTTTAAGTACATTCAAAACGACGCTTTTAAGTGCGCAAACACCTGAGCCTACATTTATAAATAGCGATAAAGGATTACAAAAGAATGAAATCCTGAAGCTGCAAATGCGGGATGACTTAAAGCTTACAACTAGCAAGTTCGATTCTGCATTGGCTATCCAAAAAGAGTTTAAAAGTAAATTCAGACAGGTAAAGGCAGATAAAAAACTTACTGAAAATGTGAAACAAAAGAAAATAAAAGACCTTTCTGATATAAAAAAGAAAAGATTAAAGTCTGCAGGACTTGATGATGCAGAAATTAAAAGGGTTGAGGATTATTTTATCAATAAACAAATGCTGCCTTAAACGTAAATATTTACCATTTATCCTCTTCTGCGAATGGGTTTGAGTGCGGTGTATGTATCTGCCTTAGGTTTATTTTTTCTATCTGTCTCTCTATTATTGCTTTGGCAATTGTTTCGCCAGCAGCAGTATTTTTAGCATTTTGCAATAATATTTTCACCTTCTTTTCGCTTATATCTATCCTATATAACAGGAAAACTAGCTTCTCAAAATTGTTTACTATCAAATCATTTATATGTGTTGCCAATGCTTTTTGTAAATCTTCTAGTGATGGAATATCATTAAAGACAACTCCTGTTTCCTTCTCAAGTGTTTCTTTTAAAAAGAGGGCATTATCCATTAGTAATCTTTTTTTGATGATTAAAACTTCTCTATTACTCCCAAACCAAACAAGGCGTAATCATATTTTACTGGGTCGCTAGCATCCATAAGTTTCAGATAGTTTGTTAGTTCTACGGCAGATTGCCAATCAGTTTGTTTCCTGTCCAGCAGGTTAAAACGCTTTGCTACTCGAGCAACATGCACGTCTAATGGGCAGATTAACTGGCTCGGACTTATCGTATTCCATATACCAAAATCAACACCTTTGTTATCCTTCCTAACCATCCATCGAAGGTACATATTCAATCGTTTGCAAGCTGATTTCTTAAAGGGGGCGGCAATATGTTTCTTAGTTCTTTCGGGAAAGTCTTTGTGTATTTTACCCGAAAATACATATTGTCTAAATCCATTCAAAGCTTGTTCTGTATTGACATCTGTTGGTTGGAATCCTTTGGTAAAAGCAGTTTCCAGAGATGTTTCACCAAGAATTGCATAGTGATATTTCAAAAAATCTAGCAGATAATATAGGTCCATACTATTAAATGTCCTGTGTACAAAGTTCATCATCCTAAGCAGGTCTTCTGGTTTATCATCTTGCATATTCATGATAAAATGATAGGGTTCGTTGCCCATAAATCCCATCAATTTCTTACAAGAATTGATAATGCCCGTCCTAGTACCCCATGCTAGTATTGCCGCAAAGAACCCTGCAATCTCTATATCTTGTCTCAGCGAAAATTGATGCGGAATAGAGATAGGATCATCTTTTATAAACGAGGGATGGTTGTATTGCTCGGCTTTAGTATTGAAAAAATCTACTAGGTCTGGGTTATTCCTTTCCATAATTGGGAATCGTCTTGTCTATATCCTACAATTTAATCTCTGTTTCGTTGTCCCAATTGGCTTTAATATTCACTTTCCAGTTTTTATCAAGCACAATTTCTGGCTGCTGCCGGTTCTTGTAGTTGCCTGCATCCCAAACGCCGTTTCGATTGGCATCATACAATATCCTCACTATATAATCCCCTGGCCAGTAGAGCTTTCTCTTGAAAATATTGCCTTCGAGCGGCACACTTTCTTGCAATTTGTCGTTGCTTATTATCTGCAAAACAGGGTGTTTTGCAAAATCTAGGTTAGAGAACTTTAGCGTTATACTTCCATATTCCGATTCTTTGGCAGTATTAAATTTAAGCGTATCGCCCTTTAATAATATATTTCCATTGGTGTCTTTTGCGGCATCTTTTGCTATAATCAGTCTAAAATCTGTTGCTTCTTTCCAGTTAAAACCTATACTAGCAATGGTTTTGCTGGTGTCGAGTCCAATTTTTACACCTGCAATAGGATTGTAGTCTGTATCGCAAAGTATTATTTTTGATGAATCCAAAAGCTGTAGTCTTCTACAAAAATTTATCTGCAAATTACTCAACAAATCCTGTTGATGTCCGCTAATAAGGCTGGTCGTAAACTTAATAAACTTTTCTTCCTTTTTAGTATTGCTTTTGCTGATATTACTTGCGCTTGAGGTCTTATCTTTTTTCTTAAATTCTTGGTAAGCATAGAAAACAACGGGCTTTGTGGCATTAGAAATGGTGATTGTACTATCCAAAAAGGCGAAGGTTTTGGTGCTATCGTCATACATTTTTAAGTATTCGTTTGGCAACACAAACGCATTGTATTTTCCTGGTTCTAGGTATCTAAAAACAAATTCTCCCTTCCCATTTATCTTGGCAATATACCTAGGCGTCGATTTATAGATGGCTGTATCATTCAAATTTCGGTGCAATATTACCAACAAAGTACTGTCGGTTTTGCCAGTTTCGGCTAGTATCACTTTTCCTCCAAAACCGCCATCTGCTATTTTGGTTCCAGTGGAAAATACGTAAGTAAAATTCCTTAAAACATTGCCTTCGTCAATGTCTTTTATCGAGTTGCCAAAGTCTATAGTATAGGTTGTATTCTCCTCCAGACTATCGCGAAATTTCACTGTTATTTTCTTTAGGTTATGGTCTATTAAGGGCGTTTTTTTAGGGCTTGGCGAAATCATTACGTTTTGTGCTGGGTCTGTTATGTCGATATATTCATCAAAAGTCAGCACAAACTTGGGAATTTTAACGTTGGTAGCACTATCAGCAGGCAGTGCCATTACTAGCCTTGGGGGGATGGTATCTTTGGGCCCGCCTGTAGGGGGAACTATGCCTGCACAACCTGTTAGCACCAATAGTTTTAGGGCAATAAACAGCGAGCACAGCAGAAAAGAGACCTTTTTTTTCATGAAATAAAATTAACTACTGCAAACTTATAGCGATTGTTACTTGATAAAATCATAAAATGTAAAATGGAGGGCAACGATTTAATAATTGTAATGAGAAAATAATTTCCACTACCCAAAGTTTATCAATTATCAATTGGCTGTTTATTGTCTTTTTTCCAATAACTATGGTACGCAGTGCAAAAGCTTGTGTTAGATGTGTAAAAGCAATAGTTAGATGTGTAAATACTAGTATTAGATGTTTAGAATTTTAATTAGATGTCTAAAATAAATGTACGCAGTGCAAAAGCTTGTGTTAGATGTCCATTTCCTATCAATTTATAAACATAAAAGATAAATTATTAGTCGAACAACAATAGATATTGGATTATTAATAGAAGATATAGACAAACAACACTAGCTTTTGCCCATCTAACTATTGCTTTTACACATCTAACACTAGCTTTTGCACTGCGTACAGTAATTTAGAGTATAGTTTAATAAATATTAAATCAGAAATTATTTACTTTTTAAGGTAATTTAACTATGACACTAAAACTTAAAATCTCTTTGTAATATAGGCTGACATTGATTCCTGATAAGTTTTAAAATTTTTAAACAAAAATAAATAAGTCTTAAAATCATTTTTACAACTAGGCAAACATTTACTTTGTTCAGAAACATTTCTGAAATAAAATCAATCAAAAATTAGCGAATAATGAAATGTTATGGATGTATAAGCAAAGAAAGTTTTGCCCAAAGGGATGCACGGTTATATTTGTATTCTTTTTAATAAATTTTTGGTTAGATGGTGCATTACAATAGGTTTGTTTTGGATAATGGTTTGCGGGTTTTGGTACACGAAGATAGCAGCACGCCAATGGCTGTGGTAAATGTGATGTATGATGTGGGCGCAAAGGATGAGGACCCTAACAAAACGGGTTTTGCGCACCTTTTTGAACATCTAATGTTTGGTGGAAGCATTAATATTCCAGAATATGATGAGCCTCTGCAGCGCGCAGGTGGAGAAAACAATGCTTACACCACCAACGATCTTACCAATTACTATATCAGCCTACCCGCAGAGAATATTGAGACGGCTTTTTGGTTAGAAAGTGACCGTATGTTGAGCCTTGCTTTTAGTAAAAAGAGCTTAGAAGTTCAGCGTAAGGTTGTTTGCGAAGAATTTAAGGAACATTATATAAATAAGCCTTACGGCGATGTGTGGTTTAAAATGCGCGAGCTTGCTTTTACTACGCACCCCTACAAATGGATGACGATTGGTAAGCAATTGAGTCATGTAGAAGATGCTACTATAGAGGATGTAAAAGCATTTTTTAAGAAACATTATAACCCCGCAAATGCAATATTGGTTGTGGCAGGAAATGTAACAACAGAGCAGGTAAAAACCCTTGCAGATAAATGGTTTGGCCCTATTGCTAAGGGTGAAAAGTATGATAGAAACCTGCCCGAAGAACCCGTTCAGACAGCACCAAGAAAACTAGAAGTATTTGCCGATGTTCCATTGGATTCTTTGGTAAAAACATGGCATATTGAAGCGACATTGGATAAGGGTTATTATGTAGCCGATCTTATTACCGAGATATTGGGTGGAGGAGGTTCATCAAGGATGTATCAAGCATTGGTGAAGGAAAAACAATTATTTTCAAGCCTAGATTGTTACCATTTTGGCAGTATAGATAAGGGACTTTTGGCAATAGAAGGCAAGCTGGTAAAGGGTATTAAGATAGAAGATGCAGATGCGGCAGTAAACGAACAGTTGCAAAAGATACAATCGGATTTAATTGCCGATACTGAGCTACAAAAGGTGAAAAACAAGACAGAAAGCGTAATTGCCTTTGAAGATATGAGTATAATGAGCCGTGCAAGTAGCCTAGCAAACTATGAACTTTTGGGGGATGCCAGCCTAATGAATACAGAATTGGAGAGATACCAAGCTGTTACAGCAGAAGACATAAGAAATTATAGCAGAATTATTTTTGACGAGAATAATAGTAATACGCTTTACTATAGAAGTAATAATTAAGCACCACGAAGCCCCTAAAGGGGTGTAAGAAGAGGATAATATTTAGAAGAATAGAAAATGTTGAATAGAAAAAAGAGTCCCGCAATAGTAGATGCAGTAGAACTAGATCTGCAATTAAAACCATATACCAAATTTACCCTAGATAATGGTGTGGAAGTATATAGCATTCATGCAGGAGCCCAAGAAGTGGTGATGGTAGAGCTGGTTTTTATGGCAGGAAACTGGTATGAACAAAAGAATATAGTGGCAGCAACCACCAATTTCATGTTGAAGAACGGCACTAAACAAAAGAACGCCTTCGCCATCAATGAACACTTCGAGTTTCATGGTGCATACCTCAACAGGGGCTGTCAGAACGAGACGGCTACGTTTACTTTGCATACTTTAGGAAAACATCTACCTAAATTATTACCTGTAATGGCAGAATTGTTGACGGATAGTATCTTTCCAGAGGATGAATTGGCTATCTACAAGCAAAATCAGAAACAAAGACTATCTATCAACCTAAAGAAATGCGATTTTGTAGCTAACAGACTGATAGACAGGTATCTTTTTGGAACAGAACATCCTTACGGAAAGGTATCTTCGGCAGAGGATTATGATGCACTTAGCAGGGAAGATTTAATTAGCTATTACAATCAGTTTTATACCAACGGAAAGTGTGTAATATTCACAGCAGGGGTACTGCCAGCAGATATTCAAGAACAATTAAACAATGCTTTTGGGAATTTGCCACTGAATAAAACTAGCATGCCAACGATTACTTATCCTACGCTATCAGCCGCAGAAAAGAAATATCAGATTACAAATGATGCAAACGGAGTTCAGGGAGCAATACGATTAGCACGCCCATTTCCTAATAGACACCACCCAGATTTTACGAAAGTTCAGGTACTAAATAATCTATTTGGTGGATTTTTTGGCTCAAGACTAATGAGTAATATAAGGGAAGACAAAGGATATACCTACGGAATACATTCTTACCTACAAAACTTGATAGAACAATCAGCTTGGATGGTAAGTACCGAAGCGGGCAAAGATGTATGTACGGCAACCATCGCAGAAGTGTATAAAGAGATGGGACGATTGAGAGAAGAAACAATAGATGCTGAAGAACTTCACCTAGTAAGAAACTTTATGATGGGAAGTTTGCTGTCAGATTTGGATGGACCATTTCAAACCATTTCTCGATGGAAGAGTTATGTATTGAATGGGTTGGATGAAAGCTATTTCAAGAAAGCAATCCATACAATTAAAACAGTAAGTGCGGAAGAATTGAAGGAATTAGCGAATAAATACTTGAATGAAGAAGATTTTTATGAGTTGGTAGTGATTTAAAAGCGTGACCATTGTCATAATATTCAGAGATAGCTCGGTATTATATTCGCAGCTAAATTGTTAGTCATGAAAATTGCAGAAATAAGAAAAGAATATAAGCTGAAAAGCTTGAGTGAAGGGGAAGTTGATGCTAATGCTTTTAGCCAGTTTGCCGGTTGGTGGAATGATGCTTTGGAAAGCAATATTGACGAGGTAAATGCCATGACTTTAGCCACAGCATCAAAAGAAGGAATCCCATCTGCAAGAATAGTACTATTAAAAGGCTATGATGAAAAAGGCTTTGTTTTCTTTACAAACTACAATAGCCAAAAAGGAAAAGATATTGCTGAAAACAACCATGCAACAATTCTATTTTTCTGGAAAGAACTAGAGAGACAAGTAAACATAAAAGGAACAATAGAAAAAGTTTCAGAAAAAGACAGCGACGAGTACTTTTACATACGTCCTTCTGCCAGCAGGATAGGCGCATGGTCGTCACCACAGAGTAGTGTTATAAGTAGTAGAGATATTTTAGAACAAAATGAGGTAAAATTTAGAGAACAATTTGGTGATGATGCTCCGCGTCCACCACATTGGGGAGGATATATCCTAAAGCCACAATCAATAGAGTTTTGGCAAGGAAGAGCAAGCAGATTGCACGATCGGTTGCTATATACCGTACAAATAGATGGCACTTGGAAGATAGAAAGGCTAGCTCCATAAGACTGAAAAAGCATGTTGTTTAGGATACAGAAAACATTTTAATAATTTACTTTTAGCACTTAATTAAAAAAACAGGGAAATACTCATAATATTGCGGTATTAAATAGTAATTTATATCTATCGTATGACATTTAGAATATCAGCACTGATTGTACTCTTAAACCTTGGCTTGTTTGCAAATGCCCAATTAGAACAAACGTATGAACACGTTGGAGAGTATGGCGTATCTGTTGGTTTAGGTCATTACTTTGGAGATTTAAACTCCAATGCCGCAATTAACCATCCCAAATTTGCTGCTGGGATATTCTATTTAAAACAGTTAAATAATTACATCAGTATAAAAGCCGCTGGCAACTATACCTTCCTTGGTTATTCTGATACTTACAGTAAGGATGCTAATCAAAGAATTCGTAACCTTAGCTTTGATACTGATGTTTGGGAGGTAAGTGTATCTGGAAACTTTAATTTCTTTAAATTCTATCCGCAAATTCCTGAATATCGTTTTACACCTTACCTAAGTGTAGGTATAGGAGCAATTAATTTCAACCCATATACCTATTTGAATGGCAACCCAAACAAATACTATTTACGCACATTTAAAACAGAAGGAGAAACCACCCCATATAGCCCTTACGCTTTAGTTGTACCTATTGGTTTTGGATTAAAATATAACCTTACAAATAATGTAAATATTTTCGGGGAATTGTTATATAGGTTTACTTCTACTGGTTATCTGGATGATGTATATGGAACTTATGCAGGGTCAGATGCTTTTAAAACTAGTACAGAAGCTACGCAGCTATTACAGGATAGAAGTTATATTTATGGAGTCTCTCATAAAGCGGGTGTTCAACGCGGTAATGGTAAAACAGACTCTTATGCAACTTTACAAATTGGGGTTTCTATCAACCTTGATGCTAATGGCTACAATTGTCCAACTTATTGACATTTTATTACTTCACTTAAAAAAAGAAGCCTCTGCATAACTTAATTGCAGAGGCTTCTTTGTTTATATAAATTGAAAAGGGTTATTCACCTTCACTTTTAATGCCTAAACCAGCAGTTTGTGCTTCGAAAATTTTAGTTCTAATCTTTCCTTCAATTTCGTTTGCTAGCTCCGGGTTATCTCTCAGCAATGTTTTTACCGCGTCCCTTCCTTGACCAAGCTTATTCGATTCATAGCTAAACCAACTACCGCTTTTGTTTATAAACCCAAGTTCAACACCCATATCTATTATCTCCCCAAGTTTGCTGATTCCTTCGCCAAACATAATATCAAACTCAGCCGCTCTAAACGGTGGTGCAACTTTATTCTTTACAACTTTAACTTTTACGTGGTTACCTATTGCTTCGTCGCCATCTTTTATTTGAGCCGCCCTACGGATATCTAATCTAATAGAAGCATAGAATTTTAAGGCATTACCGCCAGTTGTAGTTTCTGGATTTCCAAACATAACGCCTATCTTTTCTCTCAATTGATTGATAAAGATGCAAATAGTATTTGTTTTATTGATGGTCGCTGTCAATTTTCTTAATGCCTGACTCATTAATCTTGCCTGCAAGCCCATTTTACTATCACCCATCTCACCTTCCAACTCGCTCTTTGGCACTAATGCTGCCACAGAATCAATTACTACAACATCCAAAGCACCTGAAAGAATCAATCGATCAGCAATTTCTAAAGCCTGTTCTCCATAGTCTGGTTGCGATATTAAAAGGTTATCTACATCAACACCCAACTTCTGAGCATACGAGCTATCAAAAGCGTGCTCAGCATCAATAATGGCACACATTCCACCCTTTTTCTGTGCTTCTGCAATAATGTGTATAGCCAAAGTTGTTTTACCACTACTTTCTGGCCCGTATATCTCAACAACCCTTCCTCGAGGAATACCACCTACCCCAAGCGCAGCATCCAAACCGATAGAACCAGTAGAAATTACCTCTATTGGTTCCCTACTCTTTTCATTCATCAACATCACACTACCCTTACCATAGTCTTTATCTATTTTATCCATGGTAAGCTTAAGTGCTTTCATCTTTTCTGCATTCAACATATCTTATTATTTATTTTCAAAATTAGCGACAGAACAAAGTTAAAAGAATTTACTTATCAACACTAAATACTTTAGCTTGGCAGCTAATTATTTTGGACAGTCAGTAAATTCTTTATTCTTAAAATTATTCTGCTACTACATTCTTATCCAGTCTTGCTTATCGAAGTCATAACGCTTAATGACCTTAGCAGGATTACCAACCGCAACAGAATAAGGTGGAATATCTTTTGTGACCACCGCCCCTGCTGCAATTACGCTGTGTTTTCCGATGGTAACGCCAGCAGTAATAACTGCATTTGCGGCTATCCAACATTCGTCTTCTACTACAATAGCAGCCGTAAGGATTGGTTGAGCATGAATCGGTTTTGTTACATCGCGGTATTCATGGTTTAACGCACTTGCAACTATATTTTGCGCAAAGATTACATCCTTACCAATGGTTACAGGACCAATGATGGTGTTTCCCATGCCAATTAATGAATTATTACCAATATGTACATCGCCAACACCGTTGTTAATAGTACAAAAGTCCTCGATAGTAGAATTAATGCCTAAAGAAAAATTGTTGAAAGGAAGCACATCTAGTCGTACTCTGCTACGAATTTTAGAACCCTTCCCACGTTTGTGTATGAGCGGATTTACAAATAGTTTTACCCAAAATCTTGGTCTGGCTTCATTCTTTGGAATGAGCATCCAATGAATTAATTTCTTTAAACGGGGATTACTTTTAATTGATTCTTTTAAAGACATTTATTTTTATTAATATTGATGAAATTTATTTTCTATTCTTATCTTGATTTACACAAGTATAATAAATTAAAAATTATTGTAAAAGTACAATTCGTTTTCTTTGCTTAGAAAGTATTAGTAAAAGTGTTTGAAGGTGTGAAAGAATAAAGGTATAGTTTTCAATTGTTTTTAGATTACATTATGGATTTACCGCTTAAAAAATATTTAAAACATCAAATATTGCCTATGAATGGGCGTTTAATAAAGTTCGTTTTCCTTATATCAACACTTTTCTGTTCTCTTAGTGTTGTTACAGCGCAAGAATCTATTTATAGCGAGATGAATTATCCGCTAATGCAAAAGCTAGTGGATGCTGCAAAGGAAAACTATCCCAAAATGAAAAGCTATCAGCGTCATATTATCATGGCGAAAGATAATATTACTAAAACTAAAAAGTCGTGGTTCAACTTCTTTTCATTCTCTGCAAACTACAGCCCTACCAATAGTATCTCTATTTCTAACTATGTATTGACGGGTTATCAGTTTGGGATAGGGGTAAATTTTGCCACCCTTTTTCAAACGCCTTTTGCTGTAAAGGATGCTAAAAATCAACTTATACTGGCAAGTCTCGATAAGGAAGAATACGATTTGAACCTAGAAACTACTGTAAAAACTCTCTACATAAAATATATTCAACAAATAGCCGTTTTAAAACTACAATCTAAAACAGAAGTTGATGTGGAAGCTAATTACAAGCAGACAAAATATAAATTTGAAAAAGGCGAGGAATCATTTGAGACTTATAACAAAGCCTTGATATCACTTACTGAGATTAAACAGAACATCATTTCTTCCGAGGGGAATGTTTTGATAGCTAAGTATGGATTGGAAGAAATAATTGGAAAAAAACTAGAAGAAATACGTTAATGGAAGGGAAAAGCTATATACACCTGATTTACCGGCACAAATTCATGATGTTAGCAACATCGTTGATTGCTGTGTTTTTAACATTTTCTCTTACCAAGCATTTGCCTGAAAGCTTTTCATCTAAAACAAGGTTGGCCACCGGATTGGTAGATCAAACAGAAGCACAGGTACTTGATGACACCAAAGACCCACAAGAGTCTAAGATAAACCTTGAGTTTGCCAACCTCATACAGTCTATACAACTAAAGAAAATCTTCGACCAAGTTTCTTACCAGCTTATACTGCACGACCTAACGGACAAAGAACCTTTCAAAAAGAAAAGTAAGTTATTTAGTAGTCTAAATAAAAGTGCTATTGAACATGCAATTACTGTTTATACCAAAAAGCATCAATTAAGAGAACCTCTTTTTTTATACGATGAAGACCAAAAAGGATTAGACGAGGTTATAAAATCTATGGGGTATGATGCTGAATCTATCCAAAAAAAATTAACGTTGTTCCGCGTTAACAATAGTGATTACATAGACATCGAATTTGATGGCGACAATCCAAAGTTTTGTGCTTTTGTTTTGAATACACTTTGTGCTGAGTTCATTAGCTATTATTCACAGGTAGTAAAGGAAAGCCATATAAAAGGAGTTAATTTTTTGGAGTCATTAATGATTCAGAAAAGAGATTCGATGAATGCCAAGATGCTGACTTTGAAAGATTACAAAATAAAAAACAGGGTTCTTAATCTTAATGAGCAAGCAAAAAGTATTTATGGCCAGATAGCAGATTATGAATCCAGAAAAGAAATGACTTTAAAGGATGTAGCCTCTTATTCTGGAGCGATAAAAGGTATTGACAGCAAATTTGATCCTAGCGACAGGTCTTATATTGAGAGTACTTTTATCAGGATTAATGGGGAGATAATAACCACAAAGGAAATACTGAAGCGCTATTCCGAGGTTTACATTAAAAGCAACTATGACCCTAAAATAAAGGTTAAGATAGATTCAATGCAGAGCGTGCTAACTGCTCAGATAACGCAACTAACCGACAAATACATCCAAAATCCGATGGTTATTAAGGATAACTTGGTTTCACAAAAGATAACCTTGGAAGTACAACTAGATCTTGCAAAAAATAGCTTAGCAACCTTAGATGCTGAAATTACATCCTTAAACGAACGCTACGATAAGTTAGTGCCACATGAAGCTGTTATTCAGGCTTATGAAACAGAAATAGATATTGCTAGTAAAGAATACATACAAATATTGCAAAAATTTAATCAATCAACGATGGAATCTAATATTACTCCACGTTTAAAACAGATTGAATTAGCTATGCCCGGTCCTGCTGCACCCTCTAAAAAATCTTTACTTATTGCTGTAAGTTGGGTTGTGCTGATTGTATTATATATAATTGTTTTGTTTGTCGTTTACTATCTGGATGATAGCCTACAATCTGCAAAAGAACTTGCCGACAAAACAAATATTCCTGTTTTGGGCTATCTGCCATTGTTGAGTAAAAGTTCTCTTAACCTACAAGCAGTTTGGAAAAGCAACAATTCAACAAAAGGATTGCAAACCTACAAAGACCTGTTGCGTTCGGCAAGGTTTGAGGTGGAGCAAGAGATGCAGGATAAAAAGGTATTGACAATTACAAGTACCTCTCAAAATGAGGGTAAAACTTTTATAGCATTAAGTCTTGCCTATGCTTTTGCAATGGCAAAAAAGAAAGTGTTGTTGATAGATGGAAATTTTGACTTTCCCTCTACGACTGAAATAACTAAATCTACTTTGTTTATTGAGGATTTCATTACTGGTAAAATATTCATAGCAGACCTAGAAAAAGAAGAAGGCATCACGGTTTTGGCAAATAGGGGTGAGGATATTTCTCTTTTTGAATTGAGCGAAGAAGAGCATGTTCGAGAAAAACTTGAGTTATTAAAATCTGTTTTCGATATAATTATCATTGATGCCTCTTCATTGGATAACCTGAACAAATCGAAAGAATGGATAGTTATTGCTGACAAGGTAATATCTATTTTTCAGGCTAACAAAACTATTTCGGTGATGAAAGACCTACAGATAAATTATTTAAGAAGTCTTGATTCTAAATATATTGGTTGGATACTTAATAAAGTGGTGGGACATAAATCTAGAGTCGAAAAACTACTTGAAGTAATGAAAAAGCGTAATAAAAAAAGAAAAATAAATTATGCTTAATACTATTATCAATATCTTTTGGATAGCTTTTCAAATCCTAATTGGCTATAACCTTGCGTTGCCAATTGTACTTTATGTGTTGTATTTGCTAAAGCCAAAAAAGGGTTTTAAAGCAGTTAACACTACATCGAAGGCCGACTATGCCATTATTGTTACTGCTTACGAACACACTAATACCCTGCCACCCGTAATAGATTCTTTGCTTAGGTTGCAGTATAATAACTACCTGATTTATATTGTTGCCGACAAATGCGATGTTAGTAACCTGCATTTTGCCGATGAGCGTGTAATCATTTTGAGACCGCCCGAAACATTGGCAAGTAATACACGTTCTCATTTTTATGCTATCAAAAATTTTAAAAGAAACCATGATAGGTTAACCATAATTGATAGTGATAACTTAGTAGAACCCGATTATCTTACTCAGCTAAATGTTTGTTTTGATGCAGGTTTTGTGGCTGTGCAGGGAGAAAGAAAAGCAAAGAATTTAGATACTACCTATGCTTGTATTGACGCAGCGAGAGACGTTTATTATCATTTTTATGATGGAAAAATACTGTTTGAGGTAGGTTCTTCTGCCACTCTTGCTGGTTCTGGAATGGCGTTTACGGTAAAGCTTTATAGGGAGTGTCTGGAACATTTAGATGTTACTGGTGCTGGTTTTGACAAAGTATTACAAAAGGAAATTATTACCCGTGGCTATCGGATTGCTTTTACCAATAAGGCTATTGTTTATGATGAAAAGACATCTCAGTCTGATCAGTTGGTAAAACAACGTGCCCGTTGGATAAACACCTGGTTTAAATATTTTGGTTTTGGATTTAAGATTACAGGGCTAGGAATTAGACGTTTTAGTTGGAATCAATTTTTATTTGGACTCATACTTCTTCGTCCACCATTGTTTATTTTCCTTATTCTATCTATCTTTTTAATGGCTCTGAATATTTTTATCAGCCCTTTTATTGCCCTTATCTGGCTAATAGGTTTTGCACTGTTTGTTATAGGATTTTTTACGGCTTTATTGTTATCACCAACAGACAAACGTATTTACAACGCTCTTTCGGGTATTCCGAAGTTTGTTTTTTATCAGGTATTATCACTTTTAAAAGCTAAAAATGCTAATAAATATTCAGTTGCCACCCAGCATTTTCATGATAAAAAAATAGAGGAAGTAAAAAACTAAATAAACTATCCATTGCTACTTAGTGCTGTTTAAGAAATAAGAAAGAAAGAAAGTAGCGATTTCACTTTTATACCTCTCCGTTTCACAAAATACCTTCTCCATCTCACGGAGAAGTATCTCCGTCTGACAAACATACCTCTCCGTCTCACGGAGATACCTCTCCGTCTCACAAACATACCTCTCCGTCTCATGGAGAGGCTATTTCGTGACACGGGGAGGTATAAAAGTGAAAATAAGGGGCTGCCGTATTTTGAGGTTGGTTACTTATTGCTGAAACTACTAAGTTGATTTAACATCTATAGAAGATAAAATTCCGTTTTAATTTTACAGCCAATTTCAAAAGAGGTCTATTTATTTGATTCATTAATTTTATTAAAATTCTGAATTGTACTTACTAATAAAAGAATATAAAAAATTAAGGCAGCGAAATTAAACTCTTCGAAATCATCCTGTCAGTTTCAGAAGTTTCTTAGCGTTCTTAAATTATTTAGCTTGATAAACGTAAAATTTATCTTTTTAACTGAGTAAACCTATTTTTGTATTGAACTGAGGCAATTTTTAACCATAAAAGTCCTCAAATATTTTTTTTTAATTATAAAAAACCTTTACAATGGAATTTGGACGTGTTCCTGAAAAAAAACTAAACGAAATTGATTTTGTCTTGCCACAAGATACTCCTTTTAATGATACAGTTTTGTCTGGTAATAAGGTAGCATCCCCTAAAGTTTATCTGGGTTGCTCAAAATGGGGAAGAACAGAATGGGTAGGAAAAATATATCCACCCAAAACTGATGAAAAAGATTTTTTACCACACTACGCCTCCCATTACAATAGTATTGAGCTAAACGCTACGCATTACAAAATACACCACGCCAGAAGTATTAGCAGGTGGGCAGAGAAGACAAAAGGAACTGGCTTTTTATACTGCCCTAAAATGTATAAGGGTGTTACACATGAAAAAAGCCTTTACGGAAAAGATTCTATTACAGATGAATTTATAACTGGATTAAGAGCATTTGAAGAGCAACTTGGACCCATATTTATTCAGGTAAGCGAATCATTCGGCACGACAAGAAGGAGTGAATTATTTTCATTTCTCAAGTTGTTACCTACTGACCTTCAATTTTTTGTTGAAGTACGTCATCCAGATTGGTTTAGCAATGAAACTATTAAAAGCGAACTACTTTCTTTTTTAAAAGACCATAAGATGGGGTTGGTAATTACCGATACTAGCGGCAGAAGAGATTGCGCCCACATGTTGCTAACTATTCCCAAAGCTTTTATTCGTTATGTAGGTAATAGCCTTCACCCAACAGATTATACTAGAATAAATGAATGGGTAGAACACATAAAACTATGGATAGAGAAAGGTGTTGAGGAAGTCTATTTCTTTATGCACATGCATGATGAGGCTTATTCTCCTGAATTGACTGTTTTTATGGTTGATAAACTTAATGAAGCCTGTGGTTTGAATCTGAAAAAGCCTGTTTTTGTAAAAAAGCCACAGACCTTGTTTTAAAGTATTCATTACTATACATTAACCAACACTTTTTATATCATCCCAACGGGTTGTGTAGCATGGGCTATTAAAATTCTTCTGCATTTTCCAGTTTCTGGTAGTACCACTAGCTGCGAACTTTAATATATCATCTCTCATAGAGCAGTTGATATTATCCATCATACTCATCAGCATACGCTGGCTGTTTTTGATAGCTGGTACAAAAAGGTTTCCTTGCAGTGAGGCATCCGATACAATACCACTAAGCATTACACCCGCTTTTTTATAACTTTTTCCCTCTTCAAATAATTTATCTACCAACTCTACGGCGGGTTTTATCAATTCGTTAGTAATAGAAGTAGCCCTTTGTAGCGTGGTATAACTGCCTATGCTTGGCCCGTGCCTAAACCGAACATTAAAGTTCTGCTCCTTAGGTACTACAAACACGCTTATTATTCTTGCCGCCCCATGTTGCCGCCTTAATTTTTCCGATGCCCTCGTGGTATAAGTGGCTACCGCCTCCTTAATACTTTTTATGTCAGTAACAGGACTACCAAACATCCTTGTGGTGGCTATAATCTTTTTTTGTGTTAATGGGTCTTCCATTATTCTACTTTTTTCCCCTTTTAATTCCCTTATCAATCGCTCGCCCACAACGCCACCTAGGTTCTTTTTTGCCCAATTCAAATCTTTTTTACTTAAATCATACGCTGTATTAATGTTGCTCAATCTAAGCTTTTCTGCATACTGCCCGCCAATCCCCCATATATCTTCTATGGCTGTTTTTTGCAACGCCTGTTCTATTTTTCTAGGACTGTCTAGTACCAACACACAATTGGTAACTGCTTTATTTTTCTTTGCCAATCTATTTGCTACCTTACTTAGCACTTTGGTAGGCGCTACCCCTATCGAAACCTTTATTCCTGTCCACATTTCTACTGTTTCTTTAAGTGTTATAGCTACCCTTTGCAATTGTTCATTGGGGACTTTCTCTAAATTGATAAAGCATTCATCTACTGAATATACTTCTACGTTTTCTTTTCCCATTAACATTCGTAAGGTTTCCATTACTCGCCAACTCATATCGCCGTAAAGGTTATAATTACTCGAAAAAACCGATACTCCATATTCTTCAATAAGTGGCTTGGCTTTAAAATAAGGGCCTGCCATTTCTACCCCAAGCTTTTTTGCTTCATCACTTCTGGCAATGATGCAACCATCATTATTACTAAGAACCACCACAGGTTTATTGTCAAGCTCTGGTCTAAAAACCCGCTCGCACGAACAATAAAAGCTATTACAATCTAGTATAGCTATCATTTTCTTACTTTCTTAGGTGCATTAAAGGCATTCAGACTAGGTTCTATAATATGAATTACACAAGTAATCACCCCCCATGGTCTGAAAGAAGTAAACTCCTGCAAGGCAATATTGCCAAATCTTTTGTTGGCGGGTTCTAGCCAAAAGCTATTCATGGTATGTTTAAAATAGCGTACCAGTAGCTCATCATCTACGGCAGCCACAACTATTTTTCCAGACGTTGCCTTAATGCTTCTATCCACTATTAGTACATCTCCAGGATGTATTCCGGCATCAAGCATCGCATCACTATTCATCTTAAAAAAGAAAGTAGCAGGCTTGTTCATTATTAGTTGCTCGTTCAGGTCTATACCCCTTTCTGCATAATCGTCTGCCGCCGCGCCAAAGCCTGTAGCATTTGCAGTTTGTATATCATCCTGACTAAAACTTTTAGTTCCTTTGTATGCAGCTTGTTGAAAAACTTCGTTTGTCATAATTAATTAATTAAGGATGCTAAATTATATAGTTTTTATGAAGCAAAAAAATTTAGGTTATAAATGAACTATAAATCTAAAAAATAAGAAAAAGTCTAAATGAAAATGAGTAAAGACATAAACTTTCATTGTGGGTATTAATAAAGAGTAGGTGTGGCTGGGGTTTATCTTTTTAATATTTTTCCCCATTCTGCAACATCAGGAATAGTAAATGGTCAATTAATCAATAAACCTTTTGTAACCAAGAAGCTCTATGAGGTACATTTTTAAACAATTAAAAGTACTTACTCATGATGAAATCTATTTTGCTTGCTGCTCTATTTCTTTTGTTTTGTGTCTCAATGAAGGCTCAGTATGTAAACAATACATCCCCTTTTGCGGATAAACCCGCCGATTCTTACAGTAACTTTAAAGATGAGAATGGCAAGCCTGGGGTATTGATTTGGGGCAATGCAAAGCCGAATGACTTTGGAAGCCGCTCGGTTACCTTTAATTATGATGGGGTGAGAAAGGTAAATCAAGTGCCTACGCCGGGTGTGCATCCGCGCATCTATTTTGGACCAGATGATTTGCCCGAAATAAGAAAGAACCTAAAAGAAACCCAATGTGGACAGGCGTGTTGGAAGAATATATTGTCTTGGACGGCGATGATGAAGGGGGATTATGATGATACAAAAGAGTATGCAAAACCCGATGTTTGGCAAGGAGGGTTTGGCGGTTTGCACGGAAGGGTACCGCTATTTAGATTGGGTGTGCCTCGTGCAAATGGGATGGCATATAACCACAATACATTGGCTAAGGATATCTATGATGGATTAGCCAACGGCACTGCTACTTCTTTCCCTAAATATTATTGGGATGTATTCTCTTTAGAAGCCTTTAGATGCTTGATTGAGAATGATGAGGTAGGGGCTAAGAAATTGGGAAAAGCTGCAATGACTGCACTTGAAATAGATATTTCCAAGAGAGATTCTGCACAAGCAGGGTTGATAAAACCTATTACTAGAAACTCAACTATAGCTGTTCAGACAATTAAAGATGCCAATGGGAAGAAAATCATAAAACCAAACGAACAACCTATCGGAGGGTTTCAATTGGCATTTACCTACGATTTTATTTTTAATTGGCTTACGCCAGATCAAAAGAAAGCCATGCACGATGAGCTTGCCGAAAACACTTGGAGCCACGATAACTATGGCACCTTCAATACCTCGGAATCATCTAGAAGCAACTGGGCTACGTTCTCCTATTGGTTGTTTGAAGTATTGGCTATTGAGGGCGAACCTGGTTTTAACGACCTTAAAGTAAAAGGAATGTACCGTGGCTGGCATAACCTGATGACGTATGGCTGGTTTCAATCGGGAGCTACATTTGAGGGGGAAGCCAAGAATCAGTTGGGGATGGATGGCATCGTAACCTTTGCAAAACGTACTAAAATGTATGGCTTTGAAGACATTTCTGGGCATCCCTATTTGCAGGCTTATGCTAGGAATTTTTTACCCCATAGCATCATCCCCACCCAAGATGGCTTTGTAAAATACGATCTTTTGGGAGGCAGCCGCTCTAAGGGTGGCGGCTTTACTATCTGCGATTTATTGGGATTAAAATATATGTTTCCTACTGATAAAAAGATAGATTGGGTATATCACACAGCCATGCGCGATGACTATAGCGACGTGCCAGACCGACCAGATGGATATTACAATGGATTGTTGTTTTTTTCCATCTTTGCTACAGACTTTGATAAGGACAATAATGACCCATCGAAGCTAAACCTTGGCAATACCTTCTTTTGTGGCGAACGTGCGCTGATGATGACCAGAAGTAGTTGGACAACCAAGGATGCCTTGATGCTGAACCTGCACACCCGTCAGGCAAATGGAGGGCATCCTTCTGCCGATAGAAACTGCATTATGGTGGCTGGTGCTGGCAGGGTTTGGAGTCCTGTTCAGGGCGGTTACGCCTTTACTAATAACAAGCAAAGCGTGGTGGTGATTGATAAGCATCCGCAAGACGAGCACACACCCGCCTCAATGGTGGACTTTAAAGATGAATCTTTTGCCACGTTTGCCGTGGGCGATGCCAAATATGCTTGGGATTATAACAACAAAGAACAAGAGCGGAAGAAGGGTTTCTACACCGCAGCAGATGTGCGTGCAGGAAAAGTGGAAATGCCAAAAACCGGCAATTGGGAGTTGGAACCCAATACCGTGAACCATTTTAGTTACCTGAAACTACCATACAAATACCTCGATGTTCCTCGCAGCGAAACGCCACATTGGATTTTACCAACAGGTTCGGTGCGCCCGTTTTTACGCCAAGAAAACTACCCTGTTATGAAAGCATTCCGCACGGCAGGTATTGTTAGGGCTACAAAACCCTATGCCATTGTGGTGGACGATATTGCCAAAGACGACAAGGTGCACCACTACGATTGGATGCTGACACTGGAACACGACATTCAGATTGTGAGTACAACAAAGATTAACGACCACGAAATGGACATTATACTTACTGGTAATGACCCCGACCAAAAGAATGGTTGGGACAAAGACTCATTGCCCGCAAAATTCAATGGCAAAGTGCCTGCAAAGCAACCCATGCTATTGGTAAAAGTGCTGAACCTGAACAACACCCTTGCCGCCAACACTGTGAACATAGAAGAGTTGCGCAGCAATAACCCCAAAAACCACGAAAGCAATGTTAGGAAATTAGTGATACCAGCTGATGCGGTTTCGCCCGATTACAAAGTATTGTTGTACCCTTTCCGCAATGGTGATGAGCTGCCAAAAACTAGTTGGAACAGCAGCCACACCAAACTTACCGTTAAATGGAGCAATACCGAAAAGCAAGAAATATCTTTTGCCCCTAATACCGACGGTAGGACACACCTCTCTATAAAAGATGGCGAGAAGGAATTTGTGCTTTAGCGAGATAAGTATAAACATCCCGAAAGTTGCAACTTTCAGGATGTTATTTTAGTAGCCGTCCGTGTTACATGTTTATCATTAGCATCTTTTAAGAAATTTTATTAATTGACTCTGTTAATTTAATAGCTGAACTGTCATACTCAAAACTATTTGGTTTTGCATACCCGTATCTAGTAAGTTGTGTGGGTTTATAGTAAGCATCTACACCAAGGCAGGATAGACTATTTGCTTTCTCAATATCAATAAAACCGTCTACTTCAATTAGGGTTTCGTTTAGTATTACATCCGTAACAGACCCAATTACCAGAAAAGTATTATTGTATCTTATGGGAACAATCTCAACCAGAGTAAGCGCGTATTTCAACAAACTCTCTGCTACAAAAGGAGCAATTATGGGGTCTATATATTGCTCGCCCAATCCGACCGCTTCAAACTCATTAACTTCTACAGGATATTTTGCACTAGTCTGGTGCGCCTTTTCAACAAAAGAAAGATTTATATGATTGATTGTATAAACGCCTGTTGCCTCAATATTTTTTATGGTATGGGGGGCAGCCGCCAGCGGACGATTGATAAAACCAACAAGTGCAGGGTCGGAACCGAGATGAACCACGCTGCTAAATACGGCAAGATTTGGTTGCCCATCCTTATTTACAGTGCCTATTAGGTTGGCAGATTTGAAACCAGAAAGGCAATTGATAAAGTTGGCACGATAAAAACGTTCCCAAGATTTTATTGTATTGATAGACAGATGTTGCATATCATTAAATAAGGATTGAGGGATAAAAATGTTTACAAAACAGATTTAACTGCTCAGTTATTCGGTGGGACTGTTCATTTATTTGGTGCGACCGTCTATTTATTCGGTGCAACCGCTCATCTATTCGGGGTATATCCAAAGAATTTTTACTTAATCCTTCATAAACTTAGCAATCTGTTTGTTACCTTTTTCGTCCACAATTACAATCGTATACACTCCAGTAAAAAGGTTATTACAGGGTGTGAAAAGTGTATTTTCAGTAAAAAGAACCCTCTTTTTATCAATTAAAATCTTGCCTTCTGAGCTTATTACTTTTAAGCTAAAAGTATGATTTAAAGAATTTAGAAGGATGATATTTAATATCTGTTTTACTGGATTAGGCGAAATGGACATTAGAATATTTACTTTGGATAATTTAATACTTATCGTTTTACTGTATTGAACGCTGCCATTGTTATCTGTCGATTTGATACGATAAAACAAGGCTTCCGCATTGATTGAAATATGGCTATCTTCTATTTGAAAATGGTTTGTACTCATGGCTTTTGTACTAGCAATATTTGTAAAGGCAACTCCATCCAAGCTTCTTTCCACAGTATAGGAATCAATGTTGTTTTGGTCTGTTACTTTCCATTGTAAGTAAATTTTATCCTCATTCTGGAAAGCCTTAAAGTTGAAAATATTTATGGGTAATGTGGATACATATTTACCAAATACCATCTCAAAACGATTTTTTCCTTGGCTACCAGTGTCAGCAGTTACATTGAAATTACAGGTTGGGTTAATACGAATATCTTGGTTTGTATAAAGGAATTTATCTATTAAAGTTATTGTTCTTGAGTTATCAATTCCTTCAAAATCACTAAAACCTAACCTATAAATACCACCGATATTGCTACTTACCCCCAAGTACGCAGTATCTGAAAAAGAACTATCCAAAAGAGTGGAAATGGCAAGTTTACTATTCCCTTTGCTTGTAGTCAATACCTGATTGCTACTGTTGAAGGATATAACATCCCAAATTGGGTTATAGTCTTTAGTACCATTTTTATTAAAACGTAATACCACTTCATCCAACAAGGTATCAGTTATTGTTTTCAATCCAATTCTTAGCTGTTTATTACCTGATAGCCCAAAGTATTGGTTATTAGGGATGGCAATAGTAACCTTCAGGTTTTCATGGAAAGTGACATTGCCATTGGTATTTGCCTCAACAAAGAAAGCTTGTCCGCTAGCCAAATTATCACCCGAAGTATTGTCATAACCAGTTGCGCCGTTGGCTATAGTTCCTAAAGAATAGGTGGTATAGTTTCCATTTCCTGATGGGCTGAATGTCCACATTTTATTGTTGGTAATACTATTGCTTGTGTGAAATGCTGTATAACTTATCTGGCTAGGATAAGGATTTGCAAGTAGGGTGTAAGCGTGTATGCTAACATTATTTAAGGCAATAGATATATCACCAGTAGTGACAGTTCCTTTAGCACTCAACGTGACCGCTTCGGGCGAAGTTGGGTTACTTTGATTAAGTTGATTGGCACAAGTAACAGTACCACTATTCCTGTTTCCTCGGATGTTAATAGCGTATCCAATGCCAGGTGTAAGATTGGTGCTTTCTGTGTTGGCTACGCTTATATAACGACTACCATTAACGGGCGCGGCTACATAAGTGTACATACTTGGGGAGTTGGTAACTGTTTTATCAAAACCATTGCTATTGTATTTATCAGTAGTGCCAGCATCGCCAGTTGTTGAGCCACAAGTGATTCCTCCTGTTCCTAATCCAGAAATATAAATTTGTTGCTGCCACGCATTACGGATACTTGCAGAAATTGGACTACCAATAAAAATATACTTCCGAGCTGTCTTGGCAGTGATATAACGCTGTACCGTAACATTGCCAACTATTGTTCCCAACACTTGGTCTATCCTCGCAGTTCCTGCACTTGTTGATAATAATGTAAGATAACCGCCTGTAGTAAATACTCCTGATATAGGTGTAAGTGTTCCAGATAAATTCAGTGTACCTCCTAGTGTTACGCCTGCACTGTTGGAAATTGTCAGGTTATCAATAGCATTGTTGGCAAAGATATTTGCAGCAATTGTTTGTGAACTAGCGCCATTAAATACCACCGTACCAGCCGATGCATCCATTGTTCCACTGTTTGAAATTGCCCCAGCTATTTGCAATGTTCCTGTTACGGTAAGGGTTGTGCCACTGGCGATGGTGAGGTTATTTACCGATGATGTTCCATCAATAATTGGATTAGTATAACCTGCAGCTATAACAACTTTTGTTGATGAGGATGGCAGACCGCCGCACCAGTTGGAAGCCGTAGAACCAAAGGTTGATGTGCCTATCCATGTTCCTGTTGCAATAGTTGAGATTGGTTCGGAAATTATATATCCAGCAGTTGTTGTACAACCTGAATAAGTGCTGTAAGGGGTAACTGATAAAGTTCCAGCAGTACTACCCGCAGTAACAGTAACGCTGTTTGTGCCACTGCCACTATTGATAGTTGTACCAGAAGGTAATGACCAAACATAACTTACATTGCTAACACTACTAACAGAATAGATTTGTGAGCTGCCAGAACAAACCGTAGTAGTTCCAGAAATTGTAGACGGTTGGGCAGGAACAGTACAAGAGACAGAACCATTCAGAGAAAAATCATTACCACCTGTATTGCCATCATAGATGTAAAACGTACCAGTGGATGATGTTCCTCCATAAGGAACAATCATAAAAGTAACAACTGTTGTAGGTGGTAGGTTTTGCAAAGCACTTATTCCAGTTAAGTCTATTGAAGAAATGTATGCACCACTATTTGAAGTAGAAGAGAAATAGATGGTAGCAATGCTCGTAAATGCCCCAGAGTTTAATTGATATTGAACTAATCCTGTTGTTGCACCTGTTGTTGAACGCCTGTAATAAAAAGGATTGATGGAGGACAATGACATAGTATAACCGACATTACTTGTAGCAGTAAAAGTGAAATAAGCATTGGCTGCAACTCCCGATGCGGCAGTTAAACTAGTAAATGTATTTCCTCCCCATGCCGATCCAGTTGGGCTACCTCCTGTACCAACACCAGAGCCACGTGTTAGTCCGCCGATGGTTACGTTAGACGCAGATGTGCTTGCGTTAAAAGGCGATGGTCCATCATTGTTAAGTAAGCTTGCATCCCATCCAGCAATTTCTACTATTGATACTGCTGCACTGACTATTCCACTGCATATTACGTTTGTAGAAGATGCTCCACCACCAGAAACTGTGACTGTCTCACTGGAATAGGTTGCTAGAGATAATCCTGATTTTAATCGAATGTAAACATGTGTAGATGAAAGTGCATAACTTGTATAAGCAATGGTGGCAGTACTACCAAAAGTGCTGTTGTCGCCAGAGACTTCAAAGTCAGTAGAGCCAGTTATTGTTATGTTTCCACTGGCAGTCGTCAAGCCAAAGGCTGTCAGATTAAAGTTTTGACTCGAAGATGGGCCTGCGGCTAATGAATAATTAAATCCAGAAAAAGTATTTATATCAACGCTTAAAGTTGGAGTAGCTGTGGTGGCAGTTCCTGAAAGTGGGGATGTCACATCATACTTTGGTCCGCCTGCACAACTCGTATTGTTATATCCGAACACCCAATACCAATAGGCAGTACTTGAAGAAAGACCAGAAGAAGTAAAAGAAATACTGCTTCCAACAGACTCAATATAACCACCCAAGGCGGTAGTGCCAGCAGTATAGGTTGTAGTGTTGGTTGGGCTATTTGGGGCTGTACTGCTACTCGTTCTTATAACTAGGTATCCACTTGGCGAATTAGTTGAAGCAGTAAAAGAAACAGGTATGAACAATGAGCCAACTGGGTTCAAGACTAAGGATGTTGCCTGATTGGCGGGGGCAGCGCAAAGGGTTGGGGAGTAAACAAGATTGATATTACCACTTGAAAAGACGATTGAGAATGTCCCTTGTAAGCTATTAGTCAACCCACTTGTATTAATAGCCAGATAGGTAGTAGCAGGGCTACCACTACCATAGGTTCCGATAACCCATGAATAAGCGGTGGCATTGCTGAAGCCAGCAATTGTTCCATTGAGATAAATGCTAAACGTTCCTGATGCAGGCGTAGTAAGGCTTCCAGCTACGGAAACTTTATCCCAATCAGTTCCTGCAACGCCAGATGATGGAATCTTACTTATGTCGCAGATATAGCTACCACCATTGTTCCAAGCCATGGCCCCTGTTCCTGTGGTGGATAAAGTACCAGCCGTTCCTGTGGTGTTAGGGCTGATTACTCCATTCAATATTGTCGTATTGCTCGTACTTCCCGTTCCAAGCAAGGTAGCTCCAATACTTACGGTTACTGCACTTGCCAAAGATCCGGTTAATGTTATGCTGCCTGCACTCAAGGTGGTGGCACCAGTATATGTATTCGCTCCAGAAAGAGTAAGGTTACTTGCCCCCAATTTGGTAAGTGAAAGCGTCTTGCTATTTCCATCTGATAAAATTCCCCCAAAAGAAGTTGAGCCAGATGTATTGCTTACAGTCAAAGTTGCATTACTTGTAGTGCTTGAGTTGGTTATGTTCCCGCCCGTACTTCCTCCGCCAGCTATTGATGGTACTGTTAGATTGAATCCACTCAAATCTACTGATGCACCCGCTGTATTTGCAAACACTAGTGCCGACCCGGTTGGTATTGCATTAGTAACACCCAATTGAAGCGTGCCAGCAGTTATCGTTGAAGTACCGATGTAAGTGTTTGCACCGCTTAGTACCACAGTACCACCGCCATTAATTGTCAATCCCCCCATCCCTGTAATTGCACTACTCAATGCGAGGTTTGCGGTACTTACTGGGGCTAAAGTAAGAGTGTTGTTACCCAAGGCAATGGGTGCAGCAAGTGTGCCGACCGTAGAGCCTGTTGTAGCAAAAGTATAGTTGTTAGTGCCGATGGTTATGCTGTTTGGGGCATAGGCAATTGTACTAGGAATGATTACTGTGCTTGCTGCGGCGGCACTGTTAAAGTAAGCATTGTAAATGCCTGTTGCAGAAGGCCATGCTACATTTGGCGAACCTGTTCCTGTGGTATTCCAGTTGCTAGTGCTGTTGTTCCATGTATTCGAGAGTGCGGTTGTCGTACCCCCATTCCAATAGTAGCTTACTACAGGTGAAGCTAGATTAATGTTTGTTATTCCTAAGCCCAAACTACTTCCAGACCCAGAGGATGGTCGCCATGTAATCCATCTTAATTGATAGGCTGTGCTTGTTGTCAATCCTGATACACTTGCATTATAAGTTGTAAGGGCATAGCCTGTTTGAATTGTCACTGCCGTTCCTGATACATTTGTCCATGCCCCTGTAGTGCCACTTCTATATTGGAGTTCAATACCTTGAAAGTGAGAGCTTCCTGGGTCGTTTACTAATTCTACAGTATATGAAATGTTTATCCCCGTGTTAGCACCAGTATTGATTGCTAAAATCAATTGGTTTGCTCCATTGGTGGCATTAGAAGATGATTGGATATAAAACCATGCAGTGGAAGATGCGGCATACCCATAGCTTCCACCCGTTGCAGTAGTGCTAGTTAATGCTGAAATACTAGCATCACCAGTAGGTGTGCTCGCCTCAGCATTCGCTTGGGTTGTCATGTTTCCAATCGTCCAACTAGCAAACTCAGTAGGTAATGTAGAAAAAGAAGTGGTGCCAAAATTCTGCGATAAAGGAATTGTTTGGGCAGAAGGATTGGTTTGTCCCCACCCATACCCAACAAAAAAAGCCATGCACAGCAGAAGCAAGACATGGCTTGTGCAATTAAACTTTCTTTTTTGAGAGGCTGCTTGAGTACCCAGCAGGACTAGGCAACTAATTGGTTGGTTACATACATTTGAAATCGCCATTTGGCGACTAGCCTTTTGGGCTGGCAACGTTCTTTTCTTACTCATTTCTTGAGAGATTAAACTGTGATAAATAGTGTTCGATAAAAATCTGACCCTATTATCGCGGTATCCCTTGCTGTACTGCCCCTTTCACTGAAGCATTACCTGCCTAATAAGAACGATAACAATATTGAAAGCAACGAAGCTAACAAAAACATTAGGTGTTGAACTTTTATCATCAATAAAATAAAATAAATTAACATATAAACACCTAAACCTGCAAAAAGGGAAATTACGACGGTGTTTTGAGACGTTGTAACAGTGCTGAAATTTATTGCAGGTATGTCAAATTCACGAATAAATAACATGAGTTTTACATAACTTTAAGGGGCAGTGTGTAGTCATTTTGAATAAAGTCAACAAAAAAGGATGACAACCTTATCAAGTTGCCATCCCCTGTGTTTA
>JANYEX010000167.1 GCA_025359725.1 Chitinophagaceae bacterium
TTAAACAAAAAATAGCTATTTATGATTATAAAATATTTATACTGCAAGGTTATGACATTTTGTGTTATTCTCAAAGAAATAGTAATAGTTTTTTTTAGCATAATGAAAGTAAATAATTAGAAGTAGCAGTTTGCCTTGCAAACTAAGCAATCAGTATTTACATTATAAAGCCTAAATTATATTCTGTTACTATTTCTTTGAGAATAACACAAAATGTCATAACCTTGCAGTATAAATATTTTATAATCATAAATAGCTATTTTTTGTTTAACAGTTTTGATGCAGCTTTAGTAGGCTAGTTGTAGTCTTGCTGAATAGATTCTTTAATAAAAATAACCCTTTGCACAATCCTTTTTAATGAGTTCAGCACCAATTGTTATCTTTTGTTATAAACGTATTGATACATTACAACAATGTTTGGATTCATTGCAGAAATGCAAGGAATCCATTTTTTCAGATTTAATAATAATTTCCGATGCTCCAGCAAAAGACACAGACAAAGAAAAGGTTGATACAGTAAGAAGATATATAGTAACCATTTCTGGATTTAGAAGTATTGAAATAATTGAAAGACCAGAAAACTTAGGAGTAGATTTTAATATTATTCAGGGACTTAAAGAACTTTCCCAACGGTTTGAGAGCTTTATTATTGTAGAAGATGATATTCTTGTTGCACCAGATTTTCTTAATTATATAAATAAAGCACTTGCGTTTTATGAAAGTAATCCCTCTGTTTTAACAGTATCTGCTTTTTCCTACATCAAGCGAATCCCTAAAAGTTACAGGTTTGATGTTTACTTTGCAGCCCGTACAAACCCATGGGGTTGGGCTACTTGGTCTGCCAAAATAAAAGATGTAAACTGGCATTTGGATGGTGGTGATAAAGAAGAATTCCTAACATCAAAAAAAATTCAGCGCAAATTTAATGAGTGGGGAAGCGACAGAAGTATGATGCTTAGAAATACATTGAACAATAAAATTCGTGCATGGGACATCAGATTAGATTATTTTCAATTTAAAACGGGTAGCTACACGGTTTATCCAATTCAAACCTTAACACAGAATTTAGGCTTCGGGCGGGAGGATGCTAGCAATACTTTTGGACATAACAGATTTGTAACAGAAAGTCAAGAATCATTAAAATATTCTTACACATTCCCAGGCTATGTAATACTGAATAGTTCCATAACTAGAAAATACAAACAAAAAAATTCTATCTCACAGAGAATTCTTACTCGATTACTTGGCATTTTAAGGTTCAACAAAAAGTAATACTTTTATTTGGCTTATGCATCATTTTATACCATACTAAGTAGACTAATAACCTATAAAATAAACTTATTTTAATGCTTATGGATGAATTGATAAATACTATCGCACTTTATGGACTAGCAATCGTGGTCTTTTTATATTTATTAAGGTTGCTTTTACTTATTTGGTACACGCCTGAAAATATACAATTTGCATTTGGTAGTTTTTTCAGAAGCAGTATCTTCAATCATTCAACTGATGAAGAGAAACTAAATCCAAAATGGTCTTTTGTAAAGATGCTGTACAAAAAACTAACCTTTCTAACAAATTTTTTGTTGATTTCTATAATCCTATTGCGTTGTCTTTTTTGGATTTTGGAAAAATTCTAATACAATAAGTTTATATAATTCTTAATTTTAAAAAAAAAGCTACTCAACTACTTCATCCAATAACAAGTAGTTGAGGTTTATAATAATACCCACTCAAATCAACTCTGAGAAATTGACATGAAAATTTAATAGATACTGAATATTAATTCCTACACATTCCAATAATACAAAACGACACAGAGTTGATTACTGTGTAGCTAAATCCACTTTTTTTACCCGCATTCTCTTACCCTGCCTTTACTTTGCCAAATAGATAAAAATTAGTTCAAAAACTTATATACACTTTATGAAATCATTTCTGCTTGCCTCTCTGTTATTGCCCATATTCTTACTTGCCCAATCCCCCGAAGGAAATTTTATGCCTACTATACATTCTATAAAATTGTATAAAAGAGGTAATCAGGAAAATATGCCAGCAATTGCTCTTCACTCTGGTGATCAACTAGAACTGCACTTCGACGATTTGGATGCCAACATAAAGAATTACTACTATACCTATATACTATGCAACGCAGATTGGCAGCCTACAGAGGTTAGTAGTTTCGACTATTTAAAAGGGTTTCAACAACAACGGATAAGCGACTATCAGGTATCTTCTTTTTCACAAGTAAATTATATACACTATCATGCCTCGCTTCCCGACAAAGACTGTACACCGAGTAAAAGTGGTAATTATTTATTGAAAGTTTATCTGGATGGAGATACTAGTCAACTTGCTTTTACTAAACGTCTTTTTATTGTAAATAATAAGGCTATTATTAGCGGAACCATTATGCAACCTTATGATAATTCGTTGGCAATTACACACCAGAAACTTCAATTCACTGTAGATGTGAGCGAAATAAACGTTCCTAATCCTGTACAACAGATAAAAACAGTGGTAGTGCAAAATTATAAATGGGATGAAGCGCGGTATAACCTGCAACCAGCTTTCATTAGGGGTAACCAACTGGAATATGATGGAGAAAGAGATTGCATTTTTGAGGCAGGGAAAGAGTATAGGTATCTTGATTTACAGAGCTTTCGCTTTTATGGCATAGGAGTTACTAGGATAAATAAAGATGTAATACCCAACAATGTTTACTTACGTACTGATGGTAACAGGTTGGGACAACAATATAATTTCTATATAGATTATAATGGATGGATGAACATTGGCTCTGACGAAGTAAATGATAAATGGACTGAGACCGATTATGGAAATGTTATTTTCAATTATTCTACCGGTAATGGACGCCCATTAGCTGGTAAGGATATTTATCTATTGGGTGAATTGACACAAAATCATTTTAATGATAGTAGCAAAATGGTATTTAACCCTGCAAGAGGTGTTTATGAGAAAACTTTGCTTTTAAAACAAGGAATATATAGTTATAACTACGCAATAAAAGATAGTAACCAACCCGATATACCCGCAAGCTTTGCACAAACAGAAGGTAATTATTGGGAAACAGAGAACGATTATGTAGTGTTGGTCTACTACCATTCTTACAGCAGCCGTTGTGATGAATTGATAGGTGTTTCTACTTTGAATTCAAAGACTGCTAGGTCTGGCTTTTAATCTATTTAATGGTTAATCCTTAATAAAACTGAAAGAAACTCTCCGGAATTAAAACTGCCCATTCAACCCATTTTCCTTCAAAAAATATTAATTTAATCAGTTTAGGTAGATTCCACAATCAAAACGAATAAAATAGCTGAATAAAAAAACTAAATTCCTTTATGCCATATCAAATTGAACCCTTACATTCGCAGCCGGCAGGTCTCATACGACCAGCTCCTGCTAAACCTCCCCAGGGTAGGAATACAGCAAGGATAAGCGGTTGTAGCGGTGCGATGTGAGTAGCCTGCCGATTTTTTTTCTCTTCTGCTACAAAGAGACGTTCTTCTTCAATCTGAGTTTTATTATAGTACTCACTAAATTTGAATCATGAAATTTTTTATTGACACAGCAAATCTGGCGCAAATTAAAGAAGCCAACGATTTAGGTATTTTGGATGGTGTAACTACCAATCCATCGTTAATGGCAAAAGAAGGCATCAAGGGTAATGATGCCATACTTAATCATTATAAGACTATCTGCGAAATGGTAGATGGCGACATTAGTGCTGAGGTATTATCAGTAACTTTTGATGAGATGGTTGCCGAAGGAAAGATATTGGCAGCGATACATCCAAACATTGTTGTTAAGGTTCCTATGATTAAAGATGGTATTAAAGCTATCAAATGGTTTACTGACAATGGAATCAAAACAAACTGTACATTAGTTTTCAGTGCTGGTCAAGCTATTTTAGCTGCAAAAGCTGGTGCTACTTACCTATCTCCATTTATTGGAAGGTTAGATGATACTGGATACGACGGGGTTGAATTGATTGCTCAAATTGCAAATATCTTTACCATTCAAGGATTCCAAACTGAAATATTGGCTGCCTCTATCCGCAACCCACTACACATAATTAAGTGTGCAGAAGCTGGTGCAGATGTTTGTACTTGTCCTCTAGATTCTATTTTAGGTTTATTAAAACACCCTTTAACTGATATTGGATTGGCTAAGTTCTTGGAAGACGCTAAGAAAATGTAGTCATATAAACTTTTATGCTAAGCTTAGGCTGGCTCAATTACTTTTAGCCTTGTATCTTTAGAAAAAGTACAAGGTTAAAAGTAATTTTAGTTTATGGGAATATGCATTCTCTCAATTAAATCTATATCGATTTTCACAGCCTAATTACATACGTAAGTACGACTGTCTATCATAATCCCTTAATTAAAAAATAGTACTTTCTTACTCCTTAATTTACTTTGTCCAATGTTTTACGTAACCCTTTATGGTTTATCTTAAAGGCAGTAGGTGTTAGCCCAGTTATCTTTTTGAATTGATTACTCAAATATCCAACACTACTATAACCTAGTTTGTAAGATATTTCGGAAAGGGAATATTCATTATACACTAACCATTCTTTTACTTTTTCTATCTTTTGTAGTATAAAATATTGTTCTAAAGTAATGCTTTCCAACTGAGTAAATAGCTTCGATATAGTTGAATATTCCTTGTTAATGTTATTAGTTATGTACTCCCCCAACGCAAAATGTTCATCTATATCGCCTTGTTGAGCAAGCCCTGTCAATAAGCTTTTTACCTTTTCAATCATCATCTTCTTTTGATTGTCTAATAATTCAAAACCAATGCTTTCTATGCGTTTAATAAACTCATTTAATTCCTCTTCACTCGGTGGATATTGTAGCAGAACCTCCCCTAGTTCCACATATACATAATCCATCCCAACATCGCTTAGTATTCTTTCCACAGCCATCTTGCAGCGCGGACAAACCATATTCTTTATGTAGAGCTTCATTATATTATTTCGTTTTAGTCAAAGCTAAGCATAGTTGAGCTTTGTAGTATCAAAGTGTAAATCAACGCAAATAATGAATTACTTAACTTGCCCTAATGCAAGTTCACCATATAACCTAACGATATTCTTTGAAAAAAAGAGAAAAGAGTAATAATATGACTGAAAAAGCATACGCTTCTCCTCCAAAAGCATACAACTCTCCCCCAAAAGCATTCGCTTTTATCGCTTTTGGCTACCACTTTATTGCTAAAGCAAATACATATTCCCTAAAAGCAAACCCATTAACGGTAAAGTGTTTACACAAAATTATTAACACAAACCAACTAGCTGCAATAGTGTTTACAATTGCTGTAAATGCAAACACTATCGCCCAAAAAGCATTCAATAATGCTATTTTATGTAATCATATTGTCGCTTTATGAAGAGGTAAAACTCCTGATTATTTCAATA
>JANYEX010000168.1 GCA_025359725.1 Chitinophagaceae bacterium
TATTGAAATAATCAGGAGTTTTACCTCTTCATAAAGCGACAATATGATTACATAAAATAGCATTATTGAATGCTTTTTGGGCGATAGTGTTTGCATTTACAGCAATTGTAAACACTATTGCAGCTAGTTGGTTTGTGTTAAGAATTTAGTGTAAACACTTTACCGTTAATGGGTTTGCTTTTAGGGAATATGTATTTACTTTAGCAATAAAGTGGTAGCTAAAAGCGATAGAAGCGAATGCTTTTTGAAGGGATGTGTATGCTTTTGGAGGAGAAGTGTATGCTTTTTGGGCAATGTAATACTGCTTTAGAAGGGTTCTTAATTAATTGTGTAGAATAGAAGCTAGTTGCAATAATTGAATGACTAACGGTGTTGCCAATTTAAATGATCATTTACTTCAGTGTACAATCGTACTCACTGTATAGTATTATCACCAAATACCTCTTATTTACGATTAGTCCCTAGCTCTTTAAGTTACTGAATCTTCCTCAGCAGTAAAACCTTCTTCCGTAGCAGGCTGCTGGTATTCTATATAATAAATTTTTAGTAGGATAAGAAAATAGGATATGATTAGGGGGCCGAATATTAATCCAGTAATTCCAAAATATTTCAAACCTAATATTACTCCTAATACAGTAACGATTGGATGGACATCTGCTATCTTTTTCGCCAACTGAAATCTCATCAAATTATCGCTAGTGCCAATAACCAGAACGCCCCATCCCAACATAAAAGCCCCTTGCCAAACATGGGTTTCGAAAAATAAATAAACAGAAATAGGTATCCATACCAATGCACTTCCTATCATGGGAATAATACAGGCAAACCCTGTAATGACAGCCCAAAAGATAGGATCTTTTACGCCTGCAATTAGGTAAGCAATGACAGCCAACACGATATGCAATATAATAATTACAGGAATACCTACTGCGTTGCCAATAGTTTGCGATTTTAGTTCATCGCCAAACATATAAATATGTTTTTTTTTGAAGGGAAGGTAAAGTACGATGCCTTTTTCTATGCTGCCTGTGCTAACTATCATAAAATATAGAAAGAAATACATCATACCGATGGTTGTAAAAAAGTTGATACTAGTGTTTAAAATAGAAGATACAAGTCTGGTGGCAAAATCTTGTATTCCTCCAATACTACTATTAATAATACTGATGTGGTAGCGTTTTTCTATCATCTCGCCAAGATGCCTAATGGGTTTTATAAATGTGGTTGGATTTTGCGATACGGTTATTATTTTTCCATAAAGCATAGTTGCCAATACACCTATTGGCAGCAGAATGATGAAAAAAGAAATAATGATAACCAAGGTTGCAGAAATACCTGGTTTCCATTTTTTCCGAATAGTAAGCCAACTTACAGATGGCTTGCTTAGTACGTAAAACAAAGTAGCCCCCAAAAAGGCAGTGAGAAACTCCATCAAACTCCACACAAGAAATCCCGCGAAAAGAATGATGATTACTAAGAAAATGTAATTATTAATGCTTGCTTCTTCTTTTTTAACTTTCATGATTGAGTTTAATAAAATTGATAGTGTACCTTTACAAGAAATAAAATTAAAGTACTAAATAAAATTAAAGTACTAAATAAAAATGGAAAGATATGAATAACAATCAGAAATTCTGGAGTGGTCTTTTACTAGGTGCTGCGGCAGGAACTGCAATAGCACTTTTTTTAAGTAGTGATAAGGGAAAGGAAGTAGTGGCCGATGCCAAAGATGCTGCAGATAAACTTGTAAAAGATATAAAAAACAAGTTGGAAGACTTAGATAAAGAATTTAAATCACTGATGGAAAAAGGAAAAACCATTGCCGAGGAAGTAGAAAACCAAGCGGCAGAAACAATTATTTCATAAAGAAGTGTGAGTCGTAAGTCATAAGTGGTAAGTCATTAGTAGTGTGGAGGTTCTTTTCCTTATTTACGACTTATTACTTACCCCTTACGACTCATGACTTACGACTATTTTTATTATGCAAAACGAAGACCCCTCTTTCTTTAGTGAAAGCCACAAACAAATAGAACAATACATTCGGGATAGAATACTTCTAATAAAATTACAGGCGGCAGAAAAAGTAGCACGCCTTTCTGGTCTATTACTTACAGGAATGGTGCTTGCTCTTCTAAGTTTTTTTATCCTACTCTTCATCAGCATTATGGGTGGCTACTTTTTTGCAAGCATTACAGGAAGCTTGTATTGGGGCTTTGGCATTGTGGCTGCACTATATCTGCTTTTACTTGTGCTTGTGGTTAGATTCAGAAAAGTACTGATTCAAAATTGGGTAGCAGACACCATTGTTAAAATTTTCTTTGAACTAGAAAAGAAGGATAAAAATGAAACTATCAACTGATAATTTACAGATAAGTACCTTACAAGATGCACAACTTGCAATTAAAATTGTAAAAAAACGCATTAAACTACGCGAGCAAGATTTGGAAACGAGGTTACATCAACTTCCCAAAGAAAGTTTAAAGTCTGCTACAGAAGCTTTACTGCCTGTATTTATCAGTACCAGAATAAATGATCGTTCTTGGAGTTTGATAAAGGATGTCTTTGGGCTACTATCTCCTTTCGGTAACAACAAACCTCAAATATTATTGAGCATTGCTAAACAAGTAGGTATTGTCGGTATACTAAAAACAGCAGCAGGCTTTTTTAGAAAGTAAACCTAGCAATCTAAAAACTGTCGATTAAATTTGCACCTCGAATTATTTTCAAATGAAATTAAAGAAAAATAGCATCAAGAATACTTTGGCAAAGCTGCCAATCGTATTGCTGTATGCTTATTTTTTCTTGGTGCAGTCTGGGTTCAATTACGACATTGCCAACCTTAACATTGGGCAACACATTTCTGAAATCAAAGCGAAGGTTGTTGCTGCACACATTAATAAATCTGCCGAGAACAATAATAAAAAGATAAACATCAGGCTGAACAAAAGATTTCAACCAGAAAGTTTTACGGTAAATCCGATAATTTCCTTAAAAGACCCTGCTAGTTTTCCAATAACCAAAGTTTTAAGCCCATACACCAATCCATTTATTCCTGCATTCAATTTTGCAGTTGCTGCCCTAAGAGGTCCTCCTTCTGTTGCTTAACACGTTCTAGTTAACAGCATTTTTCATTTTAAACATCAATTTATGGGTTCTTTCCGTATAGGAAAGCGGCTGTTGTTGGGTATTATTATACTCTTCCCCGCTATTCTTTTCGCGCAGCAAAAAAAAATTTCTCTACCTATACTTATTAATCAAGCGAAAAATTATCTGCCTCTGCTAAAGCAAAAACAAGCTTTTATAGATGCTAGCAAAGCACAGATAACGGATACAAAACATTCTTTTCTGCCCCAACTTAAACTGAGTGAGCAGCTTAACCTCGGTTCGAATAATTCTATTGGGGGTAGTTATTTTCCTTTTGGCATTACGCCTTCTACCTCTGGTGGGGTGCGTGGCGACAATAACTTTCAGCCCGCTACTGGCAACGTTGGGGTGTTGTATGGCGAGTATGAATTGGTAAATTTTGGGCTGAATAGTGCTGAATTAAATCTTGCAAAAGCCTATTCTTCTGTGGCAGAAGCCGATTTGCAAAAGGAACAGTACTTGCTTTCGCTAAATGTGGCTAGGCTTTATTTCAACATACAAAAAAGTATGTACCGCTTAAAAGCCGATGAGCAAAACGTAGAGAGGTATCAAAGTGTTTTTACGGTTATTCAGGCACTTACTAAAAGCGGTTTGCGCCCAGGTTCCGATTCATCTTTGGCTATGGCCGAATTATCTAAAACCAAGATGAGTTATAACCAGACATTGGGTTTAATCAATCAGCAAAAGGAACAACTATCTTATCTAACGGGTATTGCGCCCGCCAATATGGTTTTTGATGTACCTGTTAGTAATGCTATCGGTATAAAGCCGCTACTTATGCCGCTACTTTCCGACACTGGCAGCAACCCTCTTATTGATTATTATTCCAAAAGAAATAACCTCTTTTCTGCTAATGAGTTGCTGATTAAAAAGAGTTACCTACCCAAAATCCTACTGGCAGGAAGTACTTGGGCTCGAGGTTCTAGCATTCAATACAATGATAAATACCAGTCGCTGGCTGAGGGTTTTGGTTATCAACGGTACAACTATATGGTGGGAGTTGCGGCTACTTATTCTTTGTTTAATGAGCTTCACAAAAAGGATAAGTTGGCAATAAATCGCTTTCAGCAGCAGGCAAGTGAGTACGATTTGCAACAACAAAAACTGGCACTGGCATCGGCAAGTTTGCAGGCAGACAACGCGTTGCAAACCACCGAAGCTAATTTGCTAGAAATACCTGTGCAGTTGCAAGCTGCCGAAGCTACCTATCAGCAAAAGTTGGCACAATACAAGGCTGGGCTTATATCGTTGATAGACCTTACCAATGCTTCGTTTGTGTTGTATCGTTCGCAAACTGATTATATTGAAACCATCAGCGACGGCTATCTAGCACAGTTGGATAAGGCGGCTGCAAATGGTAGTTTGAATCAGTTTATAGCAACGGTTAAATAATTGGAGTAGGTGGTCACCGAACTAATAAAAGTGGACGCTTTTATTAACTAGGCAAGGGCAAGATTGGTAACATTTCTATTTGATTCTATCAATTTATTTTAAATTTAAACTTATTACATGATAAAATTTGCATTACAACGCCCCATCACCATCTTGGTGCTATTTATGGGCTTGTTATTGTTTTCGGTGATGGCAATAAAGACCATCCCCATTGATATTTTTCCTAAACTAAACGCCCCCACCATCTACGTTATAGAACAATATGGCGGGATGAGTGCCAAACAAATGGAAGGCTTTTTTAGTACGAGGATGCAAGACCAGTTTCTGTACGTAAACGGGATAAAGAACATAGAAAGCAAGAATATACAAGGGCTTACTATGGTAAAACTGAGCTTTTATGAAGGCACTGATATGGCAGAAGCCACAGGGCAGGTGGCACTACAATCTAATAGGATATTGGCTTTCTTTCCGCCAGGTTCCTTACCTCCAACCGTAATTAGGTTCGATGCGTCTTCCTTGCCTGTTGGGGAATTGGTGTTTAGCAGTCCTACAAAATCGCTGGAGGAAATGTTCGATTTGGCACTTACTCGCGTGCGCCCCCTGTTTGCAACCGTGCCAGGTTTGTCTGCCGCCCCAGCTTTTGGATCGAACGCCAGAACGGTGGTTATTAAGGTAGATCCTCAGAAATTAAGTACATACAATGTGAGTGCCGATGAAGTAGTGGAGGCAATAGCCAAGAATAATTCTATTACCCCTTCGGGCAATTTGCGGGTTGATAGTATGATGTATGTTACTACGGTAAACTCGTTGGAAGAGAAGGTAAGTCAGTTCGAAAACATCTCTATTAAAAGCGATGGTTCTTCTTCGGTTTTGGTGAGTGACGTGGCCAAAGTTTCTGATGCCGCCGACTTAACGGTGGATTACGCCTTGGTAAACGGTAAGCGTTCTGTGTATATCCCTGTGGTAAAAACGGCGGATGCCTCTACGTGGGATGTGGTGCAAAACCTGCGGGCTAAATTGCCCGAAATGCAAAACCTATTACCCGATGATGTAAAGATTAGTTATGAATTTGATCAGAGTGTGTTCGTAATCAATTCTGCAAAGAGTTTGATGACCGAAGGAATTCTCGGGGCAATACTTACAGGGTTGATGGTATTATTGTTTCTGCGGGATTGGCGTAGTAGTTTGGTTGTAATAGTTACGATACCCGTAGCTGTGATGAGTGCTGTTTTCTTTTTGAAGATGGCAGGACAAACGGTAAACATTATGACGCTCAGCGGTTTGGCTTTGGCAATTGGGATATTGGTAGATCAGGCAACGGTTACGATAGAAAATATTCATCAACACCTGGAAATGGGTAAAAACAAGAAGCTTGCAATAATGGATGCTTGCGAGGAAATTTCTTTTCCTTTATTGCTCATATTACTTTGTATCCTGGCTGTTTTTGCCCCCGCCTTTGTAATGAGTGGCGTACCGAAAGCTATGTTTCTTCCCCTGTCTTTGTCCATCGCTTTTGCCATGATTGTTTCTTATGTGGCTGCGCAAACCCTCGTTCCAGTAATAGCTAACTGGTTATTGAAGGAAAGTATGTTTCAATATAAACACGAGGGCATTCATGCCCATGCCGGACTTGCGCTTGACAATGAGGAAGTAGAAGAAGTTCAGGAACATAGTAAACAGGATAAGGCGCATGGTTCAGAAAATGGATTCTTTCAAAAATTAAAGGTAGGGTTAGGTAATTTTCTTGAGAAATATATGCCACAACGAAAGTTGATTGTTATCGCTTACCTGATTATTGCCTTTGGTGCAGCGGGTGTTTGCTTTGTGGTGATAGGAAAAGATTTGTTGCCCAAAACAAATAATGGTCAGTTGCAGCTACGTATCCGAGAGCCCGATGGCACAAGGCTAGAGGTAACCGAGCGAACTACAAAGTCGGTGTTGGATATAATAGATAGCACAGTACATCATCATGTAGCCATCACTTCGGCTTATGTAGGGTTGGTGCCGAGCAATTTTGGTACGAGCAACTTATACATTTTCAATAGTGGTACGCATGAATCGGTGATACAGGTAAACCTTAGCGAAGATTATAAAGTGAAAATGGAAGATCTAAAGGAAGAGCTGCGGCATAACATTGCGAATGCTTTCCCTAGTATAAAGATTTCTTTTGAGCCTATTGAGTTGACAGAAAAGATAATGGCTCAAGGAGCATCCACCCCAATAGAAGTAAGGGTTTCGGGTAAGAGTATGACCGACATAACCCATTATTCTTCCTTGTTATTGGCAAAAATGAAAGGGATAGATTTCCTTCGGGATGTACAGATTGCGCAGCCATTACATTTCCCTACCATCAATATCAATGTGGATAGACAAAAGCTTTCGTTGATGGGACTTTCCATAGATAATGTTTCTCGAAGCATTACTGCAAGTACTTCATCAAGTAGATATACCAGTAAGAATTTTTGGCTAGATAGTAAGACTTCCTACACCTATCAAACCCAAGTGCAGGTGCCAGAATACATTATGTCTTCAATAGAGGAATTGCAAGCCACCCCGTTAGTAAAGGGGCAAGCAAGACCATTATTGTCTGATGTGGCAACGCTTTCTATTGATAGTGTTCCTGGCGAATATGACCGTAGTGGGCCGAGAAGGTTTGTTACTATTAGTGCCAATATCTACAAAACAGATTTAGGTCGGGCAACTGATGCAGTGCAGAAAGCCATCAACGAAACGGGTACACCGCCACAAGGTTTAATTGCGGAAATAAAGGGAATGTCTTCTTTACTAACTGAAACATTGGGGTCATTACAAACGGGTTTGATGGCTGCAATTGTTGTGATACTCTTATTGCTAGCTGCCAACTATCAATCTTTTGGTGTGGCAATTGTGGTTTTATCCACTGTTCCAGCGGTATTATCGGGGGCTATGTTGTTGTTGCTAGCAACAGGGGCAACATTGAATCTTCAATCATACATGGGCATTATCATGGCGGTGGGCGTATCCGTTGCCAATGCAATATTGATAGTTACTAATGCAGAAACACTACGATTAGAATATCAAGATTCATTCAAAGCGGCAACGGTAGCGGCAAGCATAAGGTTGAGGCCTGTATTAATGACGAGCCTCGCTATGATTGCGGGTATGATACCAATGGCAAGTGGCATGGGCGAATCGGGCGACCAGTCTGCCCCATTAGGACGAGCTGTTATTGGAGGGTTGATAGCTTCTACCATTGCTGCATTGCTGATTGTACCGTTTGTTTACGGTTGGGTACAACAAAAAGCTTCTTTTAAATCGGTGTCTTTATTGCCGCCACAAAGCCACGAAGACTCAAAGTTGCACTAAGTAAAAAGAAGAAAACAAAAGAAAAAGTATAGTGGTTTCTTTAGCACTTCTTTCTGTTTTAGTGCCTTAGTGGCAATTTCTATTAATCATTAAATAATAACAATCATGAAATATTATCTCATTACAATTAGTATCATTATCCTGATGGCATCATGCTCATCAGACAAAAAAGAAGAACAAAAAACAGATGCACCTGGGGCTGCAAAGATTAGTTACCCATTAGCAACTGTAGAAAAAGGGGGCGTTGCTACCACCATAAAACTGCCAGCACAATTGGCAGCTTATGAAGAGGTTTCTATATTTCCTAAAGTAAATGGATATGTAAAAACAGTATCGGTGGATATTGGCAGCAAAGTGTCGGCAGGAAGTTTACTGATGACACTAGAGGCGCCAGAGTTGGAACAAGCTGCTTTGCAGGCAAAGGAACGCTATGCCAGAAGTAGGGCTGACTTCTCAATAGACAAGGAACGTTTCTTACGTTTGGAAGAAGCAGCCAAAACAGCAGGTGCTATTTCGCCTATTGATATCTCAACCATAAAAGCCAAGATGGAGGCAGATAGCGCCTTATCTAATGCCGAGAAAGCCAACTGGCAAATGCAACAAACAATGTTGGGTTACTTACAGGTCATTGCTCCGTTTGATGGAGTAATAACTGAGCGCAATGTTCATCCTGGGGCATTGGTAAGTGCTTCTTCAAAGGACAAGCCTATGCTAGAATTAAAGCAGGTGGCGCACTTACGGTTACAAGTTGATATTCCCGAAGCTATCGCAGCAAACCTAAAGGATAAGGATACGGTTTCTTTTTATGTAAATGCGTTTCCGGGCAAAAAGATGATTGGTTTTATCAGTAGAAAATCTGATAATATCAATGCCCAATACCGTAGCGAAAGAATGGAAATAGATGTAACTAACAAAGAAGGATCATTAAGTCCGGGTATGTTTGCCAATATGGTATTATCTTCAAAAGGAAATGCCAATGCGCTGTACGTGCCTAAATCTGCAGTTGTAACATCTACAGAAAGGAAGTATGTACTATTGGTAAAGGGTAATTTTATTAAGAAAGTAGATGTTGGTACAGGTAATGAATCTGCCGACAAGATTGAAATATTTGGCAATTTACAGGCAACTGATAAAGTAATTGCTAATGCAAATGATGAGATAAAAGAAAGTAAATAATTTATAAACCAAGTTTCTAAAAAAGCAGCTATTCACTTTACGATTAGCTGCTTTTTGTTTTTTATTTGATACACCACATTTCCAAAGTAACTGCGGTTTACACTTTCACAGATAATCACTTTAAACAAGGGTTGATTCAAAAGTCCGATGTCTGAATGTGCAGGTACAAATCAATTCTGTAGGAAGTAACCTTGCCCAAGCAAAAGAATCAGAACGAATATTACAAAACAGCTATGAGCAAGTGCTTGTAAACTCAACCGACGTATTGATGGCTACCACACAAATATTCCAACCGAACTTTGCAATGGCACAAGTGGTTTATTAACAGCTATGTACACAACCTTATCGCTCTGCCAATTCCAGAACCTCTAGTATTGCAATACGATGTTTACCAATAGAAAAATTCCACCGATTGCCGCCATACCACCCCCGTTTTTTACGTGGATGGGTTTCAGTCCGCACATTTTCCAAACTGCACTCATATTATTCATCCCCATTCTCTTTTCATATACAAAATACCTTATCCACCACATTTCCAACATTGCTTGCCGCGGCCATCTTTCTACTTTATTGCACAACAAGTCTCTTCCTTTAGATAAAACTACTTTTCCCTCTGCACTCCAATTGTTTTTTGCCACAGGCACGATAGACCCACCATAGTTTGTGGGCAGTTTGTATGCGCATACGGAGCAGTCGTATGGGCATACGGAACGCCCGTATGCCCATACGGAAGGCGGGTTTGCCCAAACGGAACACTTCGTATGCCCATACGGAACAGCCGTATGACCATACCAAACATTCGTAAGCCCATACAAAGGGCCCGTTCAAGCATACGGAACAACCGTATGCCCATACGGAAGTTCCGTATGGGCATACAAATGGGCAAAACGGGTATTTTTAGCTTATGCGAGGCTGTTTCGGGGTATTTTA
>JANYEX010000174.1 GCA_025359725.1 Chitinophagaceae bacterium
TACAAGGAACTAAGGCACATCTTGATATTCTACTTATAATCAGCTAATCAAGATGTTCGAATGCTGTTCGACGATGTTACCGAAGCGCACCTCTAACTGGTAGGTAAACTGGATATTTATCCCGCTAGTTTACAGTAACCCCAACATGTAGAAATGGGTTTTGTAGTGGCTAGTTTCAGCTTAAATGGTCACCAGTGCTAGTAGCTTTAAATAAAACAGGCTGTCTCAATTTGCATGAGACAGCCTGTTTTATTATGTTTAGTAGTTTCTACTACCAGAAGAATGAATATAATGCAACCAATACACCAACAATAATCAACGCCCCAACAGCGAAACCATTGGTAGTCTTGAACATTTTAGTATCAACTGCCAATCCATGAGGACTAACACCATTTCTGTTATCAAAAGAACTAATTAGGTACATCATTATCATACAGATAACAAACACAAAGCCCATCCTATCCAAGAAAGGAATTTCGAATCTGCCATTAACATTAGTAGCAAAACCGAAAGATTCTAAGAAACCTAGGTTGGCAAAGTTTGGTAAGAACTTAAAGAAAACTGATAGTAAGAACCCACCAATTGTAGCAAACAATGCTGCATTTGAAGTAGCTTTCTTCCAGAAGAATCCTAGAATAAACATAGCAAAAATACCTGGGCTAACAAAGCCTGTATATTCTTGAATAAACTCGAAACCACCCTTTTTATCAATACCCAACATTGGCGAAATAACGCAACCAATAATCATGGCTATCAATACCGTCAACTTACCCGTAACAACCAATTGGTTTTCTGTAGCGGCTGGCTTAATTTTCTTTTGATAAATATCTAAGGTAAATATGGTAGCAATACTATTTGCTTTACCAGCCAAAGAGGCAACAATGGCAGCAGTAAGAGCGGCAACAGAAAGACCTTTGAATCCTACAGGCAACAAGTTTAGCAATGTTGGATATGCTTTATCCCCTACTATCTCACCAGTAGAATCCATCAACTCATGGTTTGTAAAGTACCCTTTTTGATTCAATACATAAGCAGCAATACCAGGCAATACAACTATTACAGGCATCAACAACTTTAGGAAAGCAGCGAAAAGAATGCCACCACGGGCAGTCTTTAAATCAGCACCCAAAGCACGTTGCGTAATATATTGATTACAACCCCAATAGTTTAAGTTTACTATCCACATACCACCAATCAATACCGTTAAACCTGGTAAGCTTGGGAAGTTAGCATTATCCTTTTTGAATATCATGTGGAAGTGATCGGAAGAATGTTCCATCATCAATTTGAAACCATTTACCACACCTGTGCTACCATATTGCTGAGCAACAAGGTCTAAGGCTAAATAAGTAGTTACTAATCCACCCAAGATAAGAAAGAATACTTGAATAACATCGGTAAAACCAATTACTTTCATACCACCCAAAGTGATAACAACAGCAAATGTGGCTAGGGCATACATACAAACGTACAAGTTTACACCAGAGATACTGCTAATAGCCAATGCACCCAAATAGAGAATAGAGGTGAGGTTTACTATTACATACAACAACAACCAAAACACAGCCATAATCATCGCTACCGTACTGTTGTAACGGGTACTGAGGAACTGTGGCATAGTGTAAATCTTGTTTTTAAGATACACTGGAATGAAGAAAATAGCTACAATCATTAAGGTTGCAGCCGCCATCCATTCGTAAGTAGAAATGGCAAGGCCCATTTTAAAACCATTACCACTCATACCAATAAATTGCTCGGCAGAGATGTTAGAGGCAATAAGAGATGCACCGATAGCCCACCAAGTAAGGGAGCCTTCAGCCAAGAAGTAATCGTGGGATGCACTGATTGCTGCTTTCTTTTTACGGTTGTAAACCCAATAGCCGTAGGATGCAACTACTACGAAATAAACTAAAAATACAATGTAATCTTGTGATGCTAATGTCTTCATGTGGCAGAAGTTAGTTAATGTTTAAATGTTAGTTGTAATATTATAATTAAGTAATTGCACAAATATATAGGCTTCCCGTTGGTGTTAAGCAGACATTTATACTTTTCTTAAATGAAAAGGTCAGTATTTTTTGTAATACTGACCTTTTGCTATTAGATAAAACGATTAATTATATTTTCTAGGTACTCTTGTTTGCCACTAATGGTAGCGGGTTCACCATTTTTGATGGCATAAGCTCTTAAGTCTTCCAAAGAAAGGTTACCTTCTTCAAAAGCTTTTCCTTCGCCACCATCAAAAGAAGCATATCTGTTAGAACGAATCTTTTTGTAATCAGATTTATTCAATATTTCATCTGCTATAATCAAAGCTCTAGCAAATATATCCATACCGCCAACGTGCGCATAGAATAAATCAGCAGGGTCTGTACTGTTTCTTCTGATTTTAGCATCGAAGTTGATACCACCACCTTGCAGTCCACCACCTTCTAGGAATATCAACATAGTTTCAGCCAATTCATTGATATTATTAGGAAACTGATCAGTATCCCATCCATTTTGATAGTCACCTCTGTTAGCATCCATGCTACCCAACATACCATTATCAACTGCTACTTGTACTTCGTGTTGGAAAGTATGTCCAGCCAAAGTAGCATGGTTAACTTCTAGGTTCAATTTGAAGTCGTTCAATAAATCAAACTTGCGTAAAAACCCAATTACAGTTTCGCTGTCGTAGTCATATTGGTGTTTGCTTGGTTCGCAAGGTTTTGGCTCAATAAAGAACGTTCCTTTGAAACCATTTGCGCGAGCATAATCTTTAGCAGCGTGCAAGAACTTAGCAAAATGCTCTTGTTCTCGCTTCATGTCTGTATTCAACAAACTCATATATCCTTCGCGACCACCCCAGAATACATAGTTTTCTCCGTTTAAGGCAATTGTTGCATCGATAGCAGCTTTTACTTGCGCACCACCATGAGCAACCACATGAAAATCTGGATTAGTAGAAGCACCATTCATGTATCTTCTGTTAGAAAATAAGTTTGCAGTACCCCACAACAATTTCACACCGCTAGCAGCTTGCTTTAGCTTAGCATATTCAACTAGGGCTTGCAAGCGTCTTTCGTTTTCTATAATATCATTACCAAAATCCACTACATCACAATCGTGAAAGCAATAGAAAGGAATATTCATTTTAGTAATAAACTCAAATGCAGCGTCCATTTTATCTTTTGCTCTTTCTACAGGATCAGCTTTTACGCTCCAAGGAAACAAATGCGTAGCCTCTCCAAACGGGTCAGCACCGCTACCGCAGAAGCTATGCCAGTAGGCACAAGCATAACGCAAATGATCTTTTAGTGGCTTACCCGCCACGATTTTATTTTCATCATACCAACGGAAGGCTAGAGGATTATCGCTTCCTACACCTTCAAACTTTACTTGCTCAATACCTTTGAAGAATTCTTTTTCTCCTGTGATTACTGTACTCATTACTTTAATTGATAATTGTTAAATGTTAATTGTAATTGAACTTATTTAAAAGATTTAAACGCCTTTTCTTTTTATTCTTCTCGATGCTTCTTTCCATCTTTGTGCCTTTGTGGCCTCTTTCTCTTTGCCTCTATGCCTCTCTTCCTAGTTGCCTCAAAAGTAATTCCTTCCATACTTTATACTCTTCATCATAAGCTGCATGAACTGTTGGCTCTATTAAATCTAGCGGCTTGGCGTTAGCAAAGGCTTCTTTTTCCGAAGCAAATATCTTAGCCCCAATACCTGCACCTTTAGCAGCACCCACACTGCCATCTACTTGATACAACTCTACAGGAACGTTAGTAGCATTCACAAAAGCACTGATAAATACATCACTCAAAAATAAATTGGCTTTTCCTGCTCTTATCACGGAAGGGGTAATGCCATTTTCTTTCATGATGTCTAACCCATACCTAAAAGAAAAAGCGATGCCTTCTTGTACAGCGCGGAAAATATGTGCTTCTGTATGTATATTGAAATTGATATTCTGATAATGTGCCCCAACGGTTTTGTTGTTAAAAATTCTTTCTGCGCCATTACCAAATGGCAATACAGACAAACCTTCAGAGCCAATAGGCACTTGCTTTGCAGCCTCATTAATTAATGGATAACTCTTATCTGCTGCCAATAATTTCCTCGTAAAGCTATTGGCAATGCCTGTCCCGTTAATACATAGTAAAGTTCCTATCCTTGTTTCTGTAGCAGTATGATTTACGTGAGCGAAGCTGTTTATACGGCTTTGTTTATCATAGCTTAATGTATCACCTACCCCATAAATAACGCCAGAAGTACCTGCTGTAGCTGCAACCTCCCCTGGTTGCAATACATTTAAGGATAAGGCATTATTGGGTTGATCGCCTGCCTTATAGGTAACAGGAATACCTGTAGTTAAAGAAAGATGTTCTGAAATACTTGAGCTTAGTAACCCATGTTCTGTAAATACATCTTTTATAGTAGGTATGATAGAATTATGAAAATCATAATACCCCATCACATCTTTTGATAGTTCATTGTTCTTAAAATCCCAGAAAACACCTTCTGACAATGCAGACGCCGAAGTGGTAATAACACCTGTTAGTTTCATAGCGATAAAGTCGCCAGGAAGCATCACCTTGTCTATCTGCTCGTAAATGTGTGGCTCATTTTCTTTTACCCAAGCTAATTTACTTGCCGTAAAATTTCCAGGTGAGTTTAATAAATGAGATAAACATTTCTCTTCACCAATTGCCTCAAAAGCTTTATTGCCAAAAGGAACCGCACGGCTGTCGCACCATATAATACTATCACGTAGCACATTCCGATGTTTATCTACACAAACCAAACCATGCATTTGATAAGCTATCCCTATTGCTGCAATGTCTTTTGGATTATACTCGCCAGCTGCATTTGCCTTTAAAATAGCTTGTTGCACATGCTGCCACCACATTTCTGGACTCTGTTCTGCCCATCCATTTTGCAAAGAAGTTATTGGGGATTCTGTTTCTGGATACTGTGCAGTAATTATTGTTTCTTGCGTAGTAGCATCAACAATTGCAACCTTGATAGAAGATGTTCCTATGTCTATACCTAATAAAAGCATGGCAAAAACCGTTTATTTTCGAATTGTAAAAATAATAGGTATGGATGGTTATGAGTATCACTTTTTTATGTATTAATAATAATATTTTAATAGTTAAGTGAGTTTAAAAATCAAATAGACATTAATATAGTTAATTTGTCGGATTGGCAGCACTGAATTTAATTAGCCTCAGAAAGACACATATCCTGTATTATATTCTCTTTACTAACTCCCAAATCTAACGGATGCTCTAACGGATGCTACTAACAATAAGAACGACGATATTAACAGTGAGGCTGGTAATATTGATAGTGAGACTGATTTATTGTGTCAGCATCTTTTAATATTAAAGGGAATCTCAAAAAACTACATATTTAAACTTAGACAAAATTTAAGATATTATTTTTAAGTTTTTTCTTTAGCTCTTAATTACATACACCTGTTTTTTTATCATTTTATCTACTATTTCTGTTCTATTCTTCACAACTAGACACATTTATCCTTCTAACAAGGTATCAACTGCACCTTTCTGAACAAATTATAGGTCAAATTTATCAATCCCACCAATGAGTTAAAGAAAACGCAAGGAGTGGGAATCGGGAAGTCGCAAGTGGGGGTGAATACTTTCGATTACCATTTTTTCAAGTTAACGAAATAAATCACTTTGTCAATATCTTAGCAGGCATCAAAGCATCCAGCACGCAAACAGTAATAGAATCTTCTGCCCAAGAAAAGCATGGATATAGTTAATGAGGAACATATTAGTAAACTTACAAAAAGCCATCCTGTTTTTGCTTTTATAAAGGAAAAGTACGGTATTCCGCCCAATTGGATTAGGTCACAAGGTTTTATCTCATTGGCAAAAATTATTTTGGAACAACAGGTTAGTTTAGCTTCTGCCAATGCACATTTCATCAAACTAAATGATTATCTGGATGAGTTTACTCCTGAAAATATTGTAAAACTTACGGATGATGAGATGAGAGTTTGCCAGATTAGCCGACAAAAAGCAACTTATTTAAAGGCATTGTCAACTGCAATAATAAATGGTGAAATTGGCTTAGAAGTATTGGACACACTAGACGAAGCATCTGTAAGGAAACAATTAACAGCCATAAAAGGGATTGGCACTTGGACTGCTGATATTTATTTGATGTTCTGCCTACATGCAAAAGATATTTTTCCTATCGGGGATATAGCCGTTATAAATACCGTAAAAGAGTTGTGTACTGTACACACCAAAGAGGACATTGTACAGCTTGCCGAGCAATGGAAACCTTATCGCACTCTGGCAACATACTTTTTATGGCATTATTATATAAGCAAAAGGAATAGAAAGTACTTGGTATAGGTGAATAGCAGGAATGTATTAGATGAGGGTTACCCCAAACCGTTCACCCACTTTTAATAAATCATCCACCACAGATTGTACAATAGGGATACCTTCTTTTATTCGTATTGCCTCCATCTCTCTTTCGGGATCGCCAGGTATCAATACTTTTTCGTAGCCTTCGGCTGGTTTTGCAGCGCGGAAACGGGTAATCCAATTGTCCATATTAGCCTTGAAATCTTCTGCTGGTCGGAAGGCATCTATACGCATCGCCCCAAAGAAATGCCCTAATCCTTGCCCGGGCATATTATCTGGCAACGGTATATACGCAGGAAACGGTGGTACCCAAGGTCCATAACTAGCCCCGCTTAACACGGCCGAAAAAATATCTACAATACTGCCCAGCGCATACCCCTTATGGCTTCCATGTTCCCTGTCGCTACCCAAAGGCAATAGCGCACCTTGTTTTTTAAGGGCATTGGCATCGGTAATGGGGTTGCCATCTTTATCCTGCACCCAACCAAGCGGGGTGTCAGCATTTTTACGTTGCAATATCTCTAGTTTACCATTAGCAGCGGTGGTAGTAGCAAAGTCAGCCACAAAAGGCGGTTGCTCACCAGCGGGTATGGCAACAGCAATTGGGTTTGTTCCCAACATCTTTTCAATACTGAATGTTGGTGCTACCAAGGCACTTGCATTTGTCATAGCGATACCAATCATATCATGTTCCAAAGCCATCATGGCATGGTAGCCGGCAATCCCAAAATGGTTACTATTCTTTACGCTCACCCAACCCGTGCCTACATTTTTCGCTTTGTCTATAGCCACCTGCATAGCATAAGGTGCAACCACCAAACCCAAGCCTGCATCACCATCTACAACAGCGGTAGAGGGAGTTTCGTGAACAATCTTTATCGCTGGGGTTGCATTAATACGCTTTGCTTCCCACAGTCGCACATAGCCACTAAGCCTTGCTACTCCGTGACTATCAATCCCTCTTATATCAGCGGAAAGCAATGTTTTTGTAGCGATAGTAGCATCAGTATTACTGCACCCCATCAATATAAAAACACGATGGGTAAAATTATATAACTGTTGGTAGGTGAGTGTTTGTTCTTGCATAATATTTAAGTCGTAAGTCGTAAGTCGTAAGTCGTAAGTCATAAGTGAAGCTGCCTCACTTACGACCTCCGATTTTCAACTCATGACTATTTTACAAATAGTCCTCCATTTCAATCTGATATTGTTTGGCTACTTCGGTAGCGGCGGATGCAAATTGTTCACTGCTGTCGGCATAAATGATGGCGCGGCTAGCATTAATTAATAGGCCGCAATCATTGTTTAATCCATATTTACATACTTCTTCCAAGCTGCCACCCTGCGCACCAACACCTGGCACAAGCAGAAAATGTTCTGGAATGATATTACGTATATCCGATAAGTCCTTTGCTTTGGTAGCACCCACTACAAACATCAGATTATTGGGTGTGCCCCAAGAAGAAACTGTTTCTAATACTTTTTCATAAAGAAAAGTATTGCCATCCTGCAATTTCTGTTGTTGAAAATCATTAGCCCCGTTGTTGGAGGTAAGGCCCAAGACAATAGTCCACTTATCCTCATATTCAAGAAAAGGCTTTACGCTGTCCTCACCCATATAAGGGGCAACTGTAACGGCATCAAAAGGTAATACATCAAAAAATGTTTTGGCATATTGTGCTGAGGTATTACCAATATCACCACGCTTAGCATCAGCAATTTTAAAATGAGTACAGGGGATGTAGTACAGTGTTTTTTCCATCGCTTCCCAACCTTTCATGCCCATAGATTCGTAGAAGGCCGTGTTTATTTTATAACTAACACAATGGTCTTTAGTAGCATCAATAATTGCTTTGTTAAACTGAAAAACAGCATCGGGGTGCGATTGTAAATGCTTAGGTATTTTGGTAATATCTGTATCTAATCCAACGCAGAGAAACGACTTCCTAGTCTCAATTTGCGTAATCAATTCCTTTCTATTCATGCGGTAAAAGTAATTTAAACTGTGATTGAAATGATTTCTATAGGTAAGTATATAAAAAAACAGCCCCACTTGTTAGTGAGGCTGTTTCTAAATATGAGAAATCAAGGGATGTTATTCAACAATAACAGTTTTAGTTAGTTCGGTCTTACCATTGCTCAACTTAACAACGTAAATACCAGCAGTTACGCTTGGCAAACTTACACTGTAAGAAGCAGTACCACCAGTGTGAGAAACAGTCTTAGCCAACACTGTTTGACCCAATAGGTTTGTAACTCTCAAAGTATAAAGAGCTGCATCAGTATTCAAAACAAAGTTCAATTGTTTGTTTTTAACTGGGTTAGGATATACAGAGATATTGCCAACTACTAAACCAGCTTGCTTAATAGAAACAACCTTACTGTAGTTTACTTTACCATCAATGTCTGTTACTTTAATTCTGTAATAGTTGATTCCAGCACTTGGAGTAACATCTACAAATGAATATTCAGTAGCACCCTTGGCTGGAACAAAACCCTTAGTAGAGAAAGAAACACCATCAGCAGAACCTTCAATTACATATTTAGCAACGTTCAACTCAGAATAAGACTGCCATGTAAGCTTAACTGTTTTATTAGCCAAAGCAGAAGCAGAGATTGTTCCAAGTTTAACAGGAAGTAACAATGGACTAGCAATACCCAAAGTATAGTTGCCAAATATTGTGTCAAAACTATTTGTTTTTGTAGAAATAATACCCACAGTGTTGTTTACAAATGGATTAGATTCAGCTGTAAACTTTCCGTGGAAGTAATGTGCTAGAACCAAACTAGAATCTATAGCATAATCGGGATAAAAATTGAAAGCTATCTGAGCAGATGTATCTACTCCTGCTGTATATTTTGATAATACAACATTGTAGTAAGCAAAGGTATCTGCTATCGCATCTAGTGAGGTATCTACCTTAGTAATATTAGCTACCTTAGCGTAATTATAAGCAACAGTGTAAGTTTTTGCATCTGCAGTTTTAGGTGTAATTGTTACCGTTTTAGGATAATTAACTCCCAAAATTGATTTACCAATTTGATAAGTAAATGGTGTAGTAGAAGCAAAGTTTTTTGCCAAAGGTCCACTTACATAGAAAGAATCGCTATTTGCAGAAGAAAAAGTAGCATTTACATCTAAGGTAAGTAGATTAGTTGCACTTGTAGCTAACTTGCCACTCTTCAAATTTAATATACCTTGAACTAAAACAGCCGTATTGAGTGTAGCAAGACTATCTGATGCTTCTTGTATAGTCAAATTATCATAAACCAAGTTCTTACCACCTGCAATATTTTGTTTTACACCATTATTATAGTTAAAGGTAGAACCAGTAGTTGTAATAGTTCCTGTAGGTGTGAAACCACCTTGAATATTTACAGTGCCTACTACAGTTTTAGGCGTAGGTAGTTTGGTGGGTGTGCCAAAGCTTACAGTACCATTTAACATTCCTGCGTTCGCACTAATAGAAAAAGCCTTTAGTGAAGCTAGCTGAACTGTTTTCCCTGTTACACTAGAAACTAAAAGCGTTGCAGCATTTGTGACTACTCCTTTTGTAACAGCGAGTGCTACTAATACTTGACAGGTATATAAAGTATCGCCAGCAGCAAAAGTAGCTGGAGCAGTAAGTGTCAATGTAGAATCGGTAGGGTCACCTACAGAAGCAGTATTATTATAAGAAGCTACATACACTGTATCAAAAACTGGCTTAGAACCAACTGAAACTGCTTTGTGAACTATTAACCTCAATGCAGGAGATGCACTTAGTGTAACAACTGTATCGTTAGTAATACCAACAACTGCAGATAAATTTAATGTTGGGAAAAGAGTGCTATTTGCAGATAGGCTATCTCCTATTACTAATTCAGGATCTGGTGTAGCTAGTGTAATTGTATAATTAGCGTTGCTGAATGAAGTAACAATAAAAGGGCGTCCATTAGAAAAAGTTAAGTTGTAGCAAGATTGACCATTACCTAATGATTGTCCGCTAGTATTTAAACCATTATAATTAATAGTACTTCCTGCTATTACACCTGTTGTCTTGTTTAAAGTGTATGGTACTAAAGGTGAACCTGATGAAATATCATTGTAAGCACCAGCAATAAATATTGTTCCTTGTAAGCTATCAGAGGCTAGTTTAGTACCCGAGATTGTTAGGTTGTAGTAGTTTCCAGGAGGAATAGTTTGTTTACCTGTACCATTGAAATCAATAGTTGAACCATATATGGCACTAGCTCTTTGAGTAAATAGCCCTGCAACATGGATTGTTTGTTGTGGCAAAATTAGAGGTAAGTAAATACCACCACCAGATTTAAAACTCAAATTTGAGTAAGAACCAGCAAGAACTTGCTGATAAATTTTCGTACTCCCAGCAAAGTTTACAGTACTACCTGTTGCTAGATTACCCCAGGTAATAGTAGATGTGTTTGCTGGTTGTAGTACTAGACTGGCGTTAGCTAAAACATCAAATGTAGCGGTAACTGTTGCATTACCCTGCAACAAAAAAGTAACATTCGCAGTATCACTGCCAATAACGATTTTTGACCCAACACCAGAAACTGTCCAAGCTTTGTTTAAGGTAAATCCAGCAGCAGAAAATCCATTGGTTTGAATGTTAAAGATTTGACCATCAGTGATAAAATCAAGTGGAAGTGCACCAGCCTTAGTTCCATCAGTACTCCATGCTTTTGTGTTTGTAATGTCGGGCCTTACTTCTGCACCTGTTTTGGGATTTAACGAATCTGTTCTTAAATAATAATTTGTTTGGCTGAACGCTGCCATGCTAAACATTAAAACAAACCCTGCAACCAATCCTGTTTTTTTAAAGGATTGCATTTTTGCAAAGGCAACAATCTGGCTCGAAAACCCAAAAGTGTACATTTTTTTCATAAAAGCTTTAATTAATAAATGAGAAATAAATTGTGTAACAATTGAATTAAAACCACCTATTTTCAGATTCAAAAGCCTTTACCTTCAAGCAATAATCTATTTATCAAGCAAATTCTCTCAAAGCCAACAACCGTGCATCTTAATTCCGCACAAATGTATCAATTAGGCGTAGTTTATTATTAGCTAATCGGTAGGCGAACTAGTAATGATATTATCAATGTAGCCTTTTTAAATTGTTTTTATGACAGGGGGTAATAATAAAATTGATATTTATCAATATTTAGTTTTTTAAAACGTTTTAGCTATTGACAAAAATTCGGCAGCCGAGAAAAGTTTGCAAAATACATGGCTCATTTTTGTGAAAAAATTAACAATTACTAAGGTTGTAAATTTACCATAAACCTTCCTTGGCGGAAGGAACTGATTAAATCAAGTACAAAGCAGGATTAATTTCTTTTTTCTTTGGTTGATTAGTATAAACAAAATCGCTAGCAAGGGGCTACCTCACTAGCGATTTATTGGAAGAAATCGGGAAACGGTAGGAATGAAAATAGCAAGTATATTGACTACGCCTTGCGATTCCCAATTCCCGCCTTCCTACGGCATCACCGTACCTGAAAACTCTGGTCCCCAGTTGCCCTTACTGTGTTTATTTATCCAACGCATCCAATAATAAACCTTCAAACCACCTTGTGTTCCTTCGAAACTAATGATTAATGGGTTTTTACTTATTGTCTCCAGATATTGAAGATCCGAAACAGAAACAGGAGCAACACCCCCAATCTTTTGCCAAATCTCACAGCCTGTTACGCCGTGTGGCTTCGCTTTTTTGCCAGAAGTATTATCCATATAAGTAATCTTGTGTGCCAACTTAAAGCCATCGTCAACGCTACCATTGGGTTCGCTGTTGCCAATAGGAACGGAAGGGTGAAAGCCACCAATAAACGGCATATTCATCGTTGTTCTATCTGTTGAAGTTAATGCGCTAATGGCTATATCTCCAAAAATTAGCCGCAGTATTGTCAGCATCGCTCGTTTAGAAATATTCTTGTCTTTCACATTAGCCACCGTACTTGTAGCCGGTGTTGTTGCTAAGGGGTAAATGTTTGTCCAAGTAGCAAAATTTGCAATCAGCGTTGCCTTGTTTGCCAAACTTACACCAAGCCTTGAAAAGTTTAGTACAATATATGCTACCACCACACCAAAATAGGTGTTTAATATGCTTTCTTTGTCTGAAAACGTTGCCATGATATTTAATTTAAAATGATTAATATTTAATTCCCAACCAATTGTTACTAGCGATAAGGCTGTTGCCTCAATCCTACAATCACCCATTTACGTCATTCACTCACGTGGTTGCAGGTATATTACGGGTGCTTACAAGCTTATATTGCATCTTTTTAAACTTATAACGCCTAGTTTAAGCCTAAAACCACCCTGAAAAGCTTTAAAAGCAACTGGATAATCTTTAAATCCATGCATTTCAACTTCTAAAGCGGGTGTTTTTACCCATAAATCATGCAATATGCCATCGCAACCACGTGGGTTAGCTTTGTACCCACGTGAGTGAAGACCAAAACGGGCTACCTTTTGGTTAAGGCGGCTCGATATTACCTGTGGCAAAGAAGAGTTTGAGAGACGTAGGGAAGGTAGTATTATCCAACGGAAGTAATTGATTATGAAGTATGGAAGAGAGGTGGTTTACGTTACTATTTTTAGGAATGATGGTATAAAAAACTGATGAATGAAAGGTGTTATTGCGCCAGATGTTTTTGTGATGATACATGAGCCTTAAATTTTTTATTTTAAAAAACCTATGAAAGGAAAAAGGCTCAGCGGGCAACCAGTAGAATCGTTAGATTGTAAAAATACTGCTTTAAAATTTAGAATGCCAAAAGAATTATTTAAGAAAAATAAAGCGGTACGGATAATTAAGAACTCGAACGAATAAACGCATTGCTTTTATCTTATTTTGCATAAAAGATTCTATCATTTGAAATTAACCCACTAATTTTGTAGGCTAACAAACATTTCTTTTGAAGCAAACAAACACACTATTTCCTGTTTTTATAAAACTAGAACAGCTCCGTCTTCTCATTGTGGGTGGTGGTTTTATTGGGCTTGAGAAACTACAGGCTGTGGTTAATAACTCTCCCGCAACGGCTATTACATTGGTGGGGATTACTATTAGTGATGAAATAAAAGCCCTCGCAGCTAATTACCCAACTATCATTTTAGTAGAAAAAGCCTACCACGTATCCGACTTAGCGGGTAAAGACTTAGTTATTGCTGCGGTGAATGATATAGAATTGGCTACCATCATAGCCAAGGATAGCAAGGAAAAAGGCATCTTAATTAATGCGGCGGACAAGCCCAGCCTTTGCGATTTTTACTTGGGCAGTATCGTTAAAAAAGGCAATTTGAAGATAGCTATCTCCACTAACGGCAAATCGCCTACGGTAGCCAAACGTGTGAAAGAGATGATGAATGAGATTATACCAGAACAGATAGACGAACTTTTAGATAATATGCAACAATACCGAGACCAATTGAAAGGTGACTTTGAAAACAAGGTGACCACATTGAACGAAGTGACAAAAACCCTTGTTGCCAAACAAGAGGACTTGAAAGAGGACAAACCCGAGCAAAAGAAATGGCAGGAAATTGTAAAATGGTGCTTACTTGCTTTTGTATTGATGATAGTTGGTCATACCTTATTTACTTATGTTCCTTTTGGCACCATTGCCACGGATATTAAAACTCTACCACAATACATAGATTTAAATTCTTTTTTATTGATGACATTGGCGGGTTTTATTGCCCAGATGACCGATGGTAGTTTGGGGATGGGTTATGGCACTATTTCAACTACTTTCCTATTGGCGATTGGTGTAAACCCAGCCATTGTTAGTAGTAGGGTACACTCTGCGCGTGTTTTTAGTAGTGGTGTATCGGGGTATAGCCACCATCGCTTTGGTAATATTAATAAGAAGCTCTTCAGCGCACTGGTTATTCCTGGTGTGTTGGGTGCTGTAGTTGGGGCTACTTTGGCTGTTTATGCCAAGGAATATTCTAATTATGTACGCATTCCTCTGTCGCTGTACACTATTTATTTAGGGTATTATATTATAAGAAAAGCATTCAGAAAAAAGCTTATTGATGATAAGGTAAAGCTAGCTGGATGGTTGGCTTGTGCGGGGGGCTTTTTGGATGCTTTTGCTGGTGGCGGATGGGGGTCTTTGGTTACTAGTACCCTCATTTCTAAGCGTAAGAGTCCCCGTTATGTAATAGGTTCAGTGTGTTTGGCAGAGTTTTTTGTGGTGTTTGCGAGTGCCACAACTTTCTTTGTATTACTAAAGCATATTCCCATTTTTGATGTATTAGGATTGATATTAGGAGGCGTAATTGCTGCACCCATAGCCGCAAGATTTGTTGGTAAGATACCCGTTAAAAAAGTATTAATAGGAGTGGGGATACTCGTTATCCTAACGAGTACAAATACATTGGTAAACAGTATATTGAAATTGATGCACCATATATAAAGTATAGGCTTCTTTATATTCTATCTATTATTACTTTGTTTCTATGGTATAAATAAAAAAAGGCTGCTCTTTCGAGACAGCCTATTTTCATTTAAAGCTTGTTCTATTTATTTTCTGCTGTAGTTAGGTGCTTCTTTCGTAACATCAACATCGTGCGCATGACTTTCTTTCATGCCGGCATTTGTTATCTGGATAAAGGTTGCTTTTTGCAAATCTTTTATTGTCTTAGCACCACAATAGCCCATACCCGCCCTAAGTCCGCCGGCATATTGATAAACAATCTCACTTAGGCTACCCTTATAAGCCACTCGTCCTTCTATCCCTTCTGGCACAAGTTTCTTGATACCATCTTCAACATCCTGAAAATACCTATCGCCACTTCCTTGGCTCATTGCCCCTAAGCTTCCCATCCCTCTATATTCTTTGTATTTACGTGCTTCAAAAATAATTGTCTCCCCGGGGCTTTCTTCCACACCCGCAAACACACTACCCATCATTACCACATTAGCTCCTGCTGCCAATGCTTTTACCATATCGCCCGTATATCTTATACCGCCATCAGCTATTACAGGTATTCCTTTTCCTTTAAGTGCAGAGGAAGCTTCCATAATTGCTGTTAGTTGTGGCACACCCGCCCCGGCAACTATACGTGTTGTACAGATTGACCCTGGACCAATACCCACTTTCACCGCATCTGCGCCCGCTTCGGCTAGTGCTTTTGCGCCTGCTGCCGTACCAACGTTTCCTGCTATTATCTGTAAGTCTTTAAAATTCTTTCTCAAAAGCTTCAATGCATCAATCACTCCTTTGCTATGCCCATGCGCACTATCCAATGTCACCACATCCACACCTACATGTTGCAAGGCAGCAGCTCTGTCAAGCATATCTTTCGTAATACCTAATGCAGCACCAATCAACAATCTGCCAAAGCCGTCTTTTACCGCATTTGGATTATTACTCAACTGTAAAATATCGCGATAGGTAATCAACCCGATAAGATGACCACTGTCGCTCACAACAGGTAATTTCTCAATCTTATATTGTTGTAAAATCTTTTCTGCTTTCTTAAGGTCTGTTCCTTCAGGGGCTGTAACTAGGTTGGTAGAAGTCATTACTTCACTCACCTTCTTCGTTTTATTGGCTATCTCAAAACGCAAATCTCTATTGGTTAGTATTCCCACCAATAAGTTATTTACATCTACAATAGGAATACCGCCAATCTTATTATCCCTCATTATCCTTAGTGCATCGGCAACAGTTGAATCGATTGATAAGGTAATAGGATCTATTATCATTCCACTTTCGCTACGTTTTACTTTACGCACTTGCTCAGCTTGTTTTTCAATAGTCATGTTTTTATGAAGGATTCCTAAGCCACCCTCACGTGCCAATGCTATAGCCAAATTCGCTTCTGTAACGGTGTCCATAGCTGCGGACAACATGGGTACATTCAATACAATTTCTTTGGTAAGATGCGATTTGATATTTACATCGCGGGGAAGGATTTCGCTGTAAGCAGGCATTAAAAGAACATCGTCGAATGTTAGACCAATGCCAAATAACCTAGCGTCTGGGGATTTGCTCTCTGGAGCAGATTTCATTGTTGCCATAGGCAAAGATATGTTTCAAAAACGTAATGGGCAACCCTTTGCTTGATAAATGTTTTTAATTAACTAAAAATTGGTTGTTGAAACAATAAATCTCTTATGGTTATTTACAAAAGTACTCTTTGATAATTTATCTATTTAGCGTCGGTTTATCAAAAACCGAAGTCTTATGCCTTTCTCTCCCTTCGTCTACTGAGGAGTTCAGTTCGCTTACTGAGTAAGCAAAAAATTCGGTAAATGCCTTTAATAAAGTTTATGTAATGGTAAATAATGGCAATTTGTTTGAAAGGATATTTTGCTAAAGAGACGTTTGAAGGGTTTTATGCTTCTATCAAAGATGAATATGTAAATCTGGAAATTATTGCTAATAGACTTTCGCCTCTATAATGTTTTCAGATATTCAATCACTGCTTTTCTTTCTGGTTCTGTCAGTTTATCGCCAAAAGTATGTCCGCTATTACTATAACCTGGCAGAGAAGTGTTATAGACAGTGCGACGTTGCGGTTGATTGGGCGTTTCATAAGTCCAGCCAACTTTTTCGTAATCATACACTGGCTTTTTGAGGTTTCTCTTCCAATATTTGGGGCGTTCTTTACTATTCAAAAGTGTTTCTAGGGTAGGAACAGAACCATTATGAAGGTAAGGAGCAGTAATCCAAACGCCATCTAAGGGCGGGGCAATATACCCGTTGAAAGGCTGCAACCTTGCAGGATTATCCCCTTGGGCAAACCAACTTTTGTTAAACCATTCAATAAATTGTGGATTCTGTTGGTTGCTTAGATACAATAGAGAATCAGTTTTAATGATAGAAGCGGGGATAAGTAGGTTGGGGTAGGTACTGTTAGCCCCATAAGTGCCATGACATTTACTACAATTAGTTGTAAAAACGGTCTTGCCATCAGTAGCTAGGTTTTCATCAATTGGTTTTGGATATTTAGGTGGATTTATCGATTTGATAAAAGCCAATACATCACCAAAATGACTGTTTACCTCTCTAGCTTCGCTGCTATCCTTCACTGTTAGGATATTACTAAGCATCAAAAACTTGCCAAAATCACCACGTCCGAAGCCATTGTAAAACATTGCATTCTTCTTTTTAAGTAACCACCAAGCGGGAACATCTGTGGGAACAACGCCCGAGGGGATATTAAGAATCGGTTTCTTTTGCCATTCCAATGTCTGAGGATTACGATGCGCCACAAGCAATATTGCCAATCTATCTGCGGCATTTACTCCTTGCACCTCAGTTTGCATACTTGAAAGCACGGCATCAAACGAATTAAATAACGGTAATGCTGCTTTGTATTGTTTGGGCGAAAAAAGGTGCATTGCCTTTGCCCCTATATTGGTTACAGGGTTATTAGCGTGGGATATATTGCTAAAATCCTGAAAAGTATTGCCTAGGCCGACATACAATTTACCATCAAATACTTGTGCATGACATTGAAGACATGTAGGTACCACCACTTCTGTTTTGTTGGGCGACAGTACCACATTAAAATCATAAGGTACAAAAGCATTCTTTCCCTCACGATTAAGATAATTGTGCTTATCCATCGGCATTAATAATTTGTAATAGCTGTAAGGAACTCCACTCTTTAAATAATTGCCTGTTATCAAATAATTATATCCTTTGGCTGAGTCTCCAGTTCTTTGTACGCTTGGGGGAATATAGGTAAGTTTATCGCCAGCAAACTCAATAGTAAAAGCAAGCGACAATAGCACCAATGCTATCAAGAAAAAGATCACTAGAGATTGCTTTTTATACATAATAAGTAATAAGAGATTTAATAATCAATGGTTGATTACTTTATTTTTTCTGCATTTGTCGCTACAATATTTAACCTCATCCCAATTCTTTTCCCATTTCTTGCGCCATGAAAAAGGAAGATTACAGGTAATACAAACTTTACTCGGAAGATAACTTTTGTTAGGATTTCCTTTTGCCATGCTATCCAATTTAGAATACAACAAGTTAGCAATAGGTTGGTTCAAAGTATGGTGGTTAGGTAATGAGGTGTAGTTTTTTAGGTGGAAGTAACGAGAGTCAATAGTCATTAATCGCGAGCTTGTAATACATGCTTGCGACTAATGTTCTTAACTCACAAACCATCTTTATTCAACTCAATCCACTCTTTTATCTTGGGGAAGGCGATAACGAACCATTCGGTATAAAAATCTATATATTCAGCAAAAGATGCCTCAATGCGCTCCATAGTTCGGTAGGCGTAGGTTTCTACCTCATCAAAATTATATTCTATTTTACCATTGTAATAACCTACAAACACATGGTCAAACTCATGTTCTGTTAGTCCGTTGATAAAGTCTGCTTTGTATTTAAAATCGAATGCTTTAATGAGCTCCGTATCGAATCCCATCTCTTCTTTAAGCCTTCTGTGGGCAGCATCAATGGTTTTTTCGTTCGGTTTTGGATGGCTGCAACAAGCATTAGTCCACAAGCCACCACTATGGTATTTGCGCAGTCCTCTTTGTTGCAACAACATCTCTCCTTTTTGGTTAAAGATAAAAATACTAAAAGCCCTATGTAGAATCCCTTTTTCGTGTGCTTCTATCTTTTCCATCAATCCAATTTCTTCATCATTTTCATCCACCAAAATCACTCTTTCCATGCCGTAAAATTATATGTTTGTTAAAATCAGCCATCGCCGTTCATCCAATTCCAACAATAACCTTGTCGTTTATGGGTAGTAAGTCTTGCGGGTTAACATAAATTAATAGTGTATAAACCCACTTAGAAACTTATTTTGAAAATACCTTGTTTGTAGTTCTGACAATAAATCATTGCTAGACTCGCTAATTTAGAGAAGGTTCAATTGGCTTCTGATGCTTGCTTTTGCAAGAATAAATGCTTTGGTATAATCTGGAACGCGTACACGTTCTTTCATGATTCTTTGGGGCTGCAAATTTTTTATCTTTTTAAATAAAGATAAATAATACTTATAAGCAACATAAACTCCAAACCTAGCTTGTAGGGGCAACTGGATAATGGCAGAATAAGCATTGTCGAAATCGGTTTGTATATCCGCCTCTATTGATAGCTTATCATTTCTGGTAAAATTTCTGAAATCGCAGCCAGGGAAATAAATTCTGTCCATTCCTTCGTAGTCAGCCTTTAAATCTCGCAAGAAATTTACTTTTTGAAAAGCTGCCCCCAAGCTTCTAGCTCCAGGTTTTAACTGTTCGTACTGTTCTTTATTGCCATTGCAGAAAACATATAAGCACATTAACCCTACTACCTCTGCACTACCATAAATATATTCTTCGTACCCGTTTTTATCATATTGCTTATTGCCCAAATCGAGCTCCATACTATGCAAAAAAGCGTCGATTAAAGAAATATCTATATTATATTGATTAACTGTTTGCTGAAAACTATTGAGGATGGGGTTTAAACTAATACCTTTTTCAATGGCTTTGTAAGTATCTATTCTAAAATCCTCGAAAAGAGAAGCTTTGTCATAATCATGAAAGGTATCCACTATCTCATCTGCAAAGCGTACAAAACCATAGATATTAAAAATAGGCTGGCGCAAGGATTTTCCCAACATGTTGATAGACGATGAGAAACTGGTACTGTATTTTACAGTAACGTTTCTGCTACAATCCTGACTTACATCGTGGAATAATTGCATGTTTGTCATACCTTTTTCTAAAAGTTTATTCGTTTATATATGTATAAAAAATTTCTTGCTACTCGCTTTCACTCTTAGGATGTAAAGGCTTTGTTTAAATAAGTATTGCGTTATCCAAAAGCTTTCATCACCTCTTTTGCCACCACCTCGCCACTTATCAGGCTAGGCGGAACACCTGGTCCTGGTACTGTAAGCTGTCCTGTGTAGAATAAGTTTTTAACTTTCTTACTTTTACAAGCAGGTTTTAGTATGGCAGTTTGCAAGAGCGTGTTGGCTAACCCATAAGCATTACCTTTAAAAGCATTATACTCACTAATAAAATCGCTAAGCGCAAAAGACCGTTTGTAGATAACACTGTCTTTGATAGATTGTTTTAAATGGACTTCCATTCTTTCAATAATCATATCAAAATATCTATCTCTAAGTGTTTCGTTGTCTCCAGCAAGACCTGCAGACACGGGAATTAGCAAAAAAAGGTTCTCGCAACCAACAGGGGCAACGGTATCATCGCTCACGGAAGGTGCACTAACATAAAACAAAGGATTTGTAGGCCATTGTTTGGAAGTATATATTTCATCTCCATGTACGGCAAAAGAAGTATCGAAGAAAAGAGTATGGTGGGTAATTTTATCAAGCCTTTTGCTTAGCCCAACATAGTACAATAAACAACTGGGAGCCATTACTCTGGTATCCCAATACTTATCTGAGTAACTTCTAAATGCTTTGGGAAGTAATTTAGTTTCGATAAAATGATAATCGGCAGCACCAACAACAATGTCGGCTTCGAAGTAGGTTTCAATCGGAAGTCGGGAATCGGAAATCGGAAGAGAAGTATCGGCAGTAGCGGGAACGGAAGGGTTAGATAAACTTTTTACCCCAATTGCTTTACCATCTTTAATAACTATTTCCTTAACATCTTCATTAAACCTAAACTTTACACCTTGCTCAACCGCTACTTTACACATGGCATCTACTATCTCGTACATTCCTTTTTCGGGATACCAAGTACCGCCAACTATGTCGGCATAATTCATTAAACTATATAAAGCAGGTGTATTTTCTGCCAATGCGCCAAGGAATAAAACTGGAAATTCGAGTAGTTGACGAATCTTTTCATTCTTAAACAAGGAACGAACATGGCTTTGTAGAGAATTGAAAACATCAAGTTTGAATAATCCACTTATCAAATCTAAATCAATAAACTCGGTGAGAGATCTTCCTGGTTTATGAACCAATTTATTGATACCTACTTTGTATTTAAAAGCAGCCTCAGCTATGAATTGTTCAAGCTTTGCAGCACTGCCAGGTTCTAATTCATTGAAAAGCTGTTTGAATGCATTGTAATCGGCAGGAATATCCATTGGGGCATCTTGCCAATAGATTCTATAAGAGGGGTCAAGTCGATTTAGAGTGTAGTAATCGGAAACTTTTTTACCAAACTGACCAAAATATCTATCAAAAACATCAGGCATCCAATACCAGCTAGGGCCCATATCGAATGTAAAACCATTAACAGAAAACTTTCTTGCTCTACCGCCCGACATAGAATGTTTTTCTAGTATTGTAACATCGTAACCTGCTTTTCCCAGAAAGCTTGCAACAGACAATCCAGAGAAGCCAGCACCAATTACTACAATCTTTTGTTTGTTCATTCTTAATCTCAGGGTTTATAATGTCGAACCTTAGTGGCGGTCTATTTGTACCTTTAACAACTTGCGCGCAAAGTGAATCCTACTCTTTATCGTACCTAAAGGTTCGCCAAGCATATCGGCAATTTCGTGGTATTTATATCCATCAAAGTAAAGAAGAAAAGGATTTTTGAAGATAACAGGCAAATCATGTATTGCCGCATGGACTTCCTTAATGTTGATACCTGCTACTGCGTCGTTTGTAATAGCGCCTTGGTTATAATCTAATAAGTAATCATTAGGGGTGCTATCAAATATGGTATTTTGTTTGGCCTTCCTGCGATAGTTATTGATGAAGATATTGCGCATGATGGTATACAACCATGCTTTTACATTCGTTCCGTCATTATATTTTTCCTTATTGGCTAATGCCCTAAGCAAAGTCTCCTGAAAAAGATCCTTTGCTTGCTCTTGATCTCTAGTAAGAGTAGTAGCAAAAGGTTTTAAGAAATCTGTGTTGTTGACTAACATGTAATCGAATTCTGCTGTTGACATAATACTTTTGTTTAATTATTATAAAAGCAAAGTTAAACATAAAAGATTTATACTTTTGCTATTTGTTTTATTTTTTCTTCAAATAGATAATAAAAATATTGCTCATCACAATAGATTTGCAATCTTACACCATAATATACTCGAAAAGAGTTTTTTTGGTTTTAATATTATCAATTTTTTTTGTTTAGGGTTAAATCTATTAAGTATGAAAGTGTACGAAAAGCTGTTAGCAGATAATAAAGAATGGGCAAATAGGCAAGTTGCAAGGGATCCGGAGTTTTTTACTAGGTTGGCTGGTTTGCAAACACCTGAGTTTTTGTGGATAGGTTGCAGTGATAGTCGTGTACCTGCGGACAGGATTACTGCTACACAGCCAGGGGAAATATTTGTACACAGGAATATTGCAAATATGGTGGTACATACAGATCTTAATTTGTTGAGCGTTTTGCAATATGCAGTAGAAGTGTTGAGGGTAAAACATATTATTGTTTGTGGACATTACGGTTGTGGCGGGGTTAATGCAGCCATGACACAGCATTCATTTGGTATTATCAACAAATGGTTACGTAATATCAAAGATGTTTACAGACTTCATAAAGATGAAGTAGATTCTTTACCAACAGAAGAAGAGAGGTTGAATAAGATGATTGAACTAAATGTGCGGGAGCAGGTTATGAATTTGGCAAAAACATCCATTGTGCAGTCTGCTTGGAAGCATGATAATCGCCCCGATTTACATGGATGGGTTTACGGGTTGAGTGATGGTATCATCAATCCAGTTTTCGAATTACCAGCCAATAGCCCCATCGATCCATTTTATGTATATGATAACCTTTAATAAAAAGGTTATCATGTGAGTCTATATATTTCTAATCAAACTTGCCAAAGCGAGCTTCTACTGCGGCAAAGCGGTGGTTGAATATTTTGTTTAGCTGTCCTTTCACCAGAATAACATTGGCAATATCCCCTAAAAACCAAAGTGGTACTTTATAATGTACAATGTCCGTCATCTCTACGCCGCCCTCTATTGACTTAAAATGATGTTGGTGATGCCACATTTGGTAGGGACCAAAACGTTGTTCATCCACAAAAAACTGATGATCTTCTACATGCGTTATTTCCGTCATCCAATACATAGGGATACCTAGTAGCGGCGAAACAGTGTATTCTATTATTTGCCCAGCATACATCTTGTCTCCGTGATGTTTACTTACTACTTTAAAACCTAAATCGGGGGGGGTGATTTCTTTTAGGTTGGCGGGATTACTAAAAAAATCCCAAGCCGTATCCAACGAAACGGGAATGTTTTGAACTGTCTTTAGGGAATAAACCTTACTCATATCTATTTATTTTTCTAATAAACACAAGTAAAAGGAATAGGTTTGGTTAGACATAAGATATGAACCACAAGGTCAAAAATATGAATTATAAAATATGAATTATGAGTTGTAAAAGACATAATTCATATTTCATGATTCATATTTGGTAATTATTTTGATTCTACGCGCACGGGGTCACTCCATTCTCCTTGTCCCAAGCCGTTTATGCCCGCTACCTTAAACCAAGTGTAGGTTTCTGGTACTAAACCCGTAATAACAACAGTCTTTTTGGTGCAAGGGAATTTGGCATCAACCCATACTACATTGTCAGCACTCTTTGCTACGGTGTAAGTTTTCTTAAACTTCAATGCTTTCCATTTTAAAATGGTTTCGCCAGCCAATGCACCTTGCACACCACTTAGGTTAGTTACTTTGCCTACCGTTTGTGGGGGCGATTTTGGTTTTTTGGTAGCCACTCCTGCACTTTCAATAATCAATTCATCTCCACCACTTTCCTGCTGAATGTAGGCTAATACCAACACCATTAACAATCGGAATGCTTTCAATTTATTACGATAAATGGTCATCATTCCCTCATCCTTGTTGCGAGAATTGTTGTAGGCTGTTTCCAATGCGGTTGCCGAATCGGTAATTTGTAAAACTGTGGGTTTTGGGGTGGGGTAGGCTGCGTTGCCAATAAGTTGTGAGGCAATGTGACGTGATTTTAAAACTTTTTGAGGGGTTGCCATTCCAGACATACCTAATACTGCTTCTGACATGATTGAACGTTTTACTCGATTAAACTAATAAGAAATTATTGTTAACCTTGTTCTCGCAATGCCGTCATTGACAGGGAATAGAGGGAAAGAAAATTAAAGAACTTTTTATCGATTCTTTTTCTATATCGTCAACTACCACGCCACGATATGCCAACTTTAATAATAGGTGAATAACTGCCATAATTGTAAAAAGCATGACACAACGGCAAAATACGTTAACTCGTTTTCAGCAATCATTAACTAGTTCGCAGCAAACTAGTTAATGATTGCTGAAAACGAGGCATAGATTGCTCCAGATTAACACCTAAAAGCAGGACATTGGTACTAGAATGCGCAAGACGTGACTATAACTGCCAGCAACATACACCAATGCGCAACCGTTTAAGACTAAAATGCGCCAATCTGACACATGTTTGCCTTGGTTTGGTATCTATCAGCTGAAAACGTTAACTGATTTCCAGCAAACATGAACATGTTCGCAGCAAACATGTTCATGTTTGCTGGAAATTATTGATGTGATTGACGGAAATAG
>JANYEX010000186.1 GCA_025359725.1 Chitinophagaceae bacterium
CCGAAATATAAAAATTCGGATTATTTAACATGAATTTATTTAACAAACAACTAAATGCAGACGCCCAGGACAGCGAATCAGCCCAAGCGGTTGAAGTAACTGATGCTGCAACAACAAACACACCTGTGGAAGAAGTTACAATTACAGAAACTGTAGTTGAAGAAACACCAACAGTAGTAGCCGTAGCTGAAAAAGCACCAGCCGCTGTTGAAGAAGAAGCTCCGGTAGCTGTAGTTGCGGAAGAACCTGTAGCTACTCCTGCTGTTGAAGAAGTTGCACCTGCTGTGGAAGAAATTGTTCCAGTGGTTGCAGAAACTATTGCTGCTGAATTTGTAACAGAGCCTGAAACTGTAGAGCCTGTAGTTGCTTATCAGCCAGTAGAAGAAACAATTGCTACGCCACACGACGATTTTGATTGGAGTGTTGACAAACGCAATGTTAGCCTTTATGCAAAGGAAGAAAAAGAAAAGTATGACAGGGTTTATGAAAACACTTTCGTACAGATTGAAGACGGTGAAATCATGAACGGTATTGTAGTTGGTGTTACCAAAACTGATGTTGTGGTAAACATTGGCTTTAAGAGCGATGGTTTGATTTCTTTGAATGAATTCCGCGATATAAGTGGCGGTATTCATGTAGGAGACACTGTTGAAGTAATGGTTGTAGAGAAGGAAGACAAGCAAGGTAACCTTACACTTAGCCGCAAAAGTGCTAAGAATTACAGAGCATGGCAACGTATTGTTGAGCTTAACAAGACTGGTGAAGTTGTTACCGGTTATGTTACTAGCAAAACAAAGGGTGGTTTGATTGTAGATATCTTTGGTATGGAAACATTCTTGCCAGGATCTCAAATTGATGTTAAGCCGGTTGCAGATTACGATCAGTTTGTTGGTAAAACAATGGAATTCAAGGTTGTTAAGATTAACGAAAACATCAAAAATGCCGTTGTATCTCACAAAGCCTTAATTGAAAGTGATATTGAAGCACAACGTGTTAATATCATGAGTAAACTAGAGAAAGGTCAAGTATTGGAAGGTGTTGTTAAGAACCTTACAGACTTTGGTGCTTTCATGGACTTGGGTGGATTAGATGGTTTATTATATATCACAGATATTTCTTGGGGAAGAATTTCTCATCCAAGCGATGTGTTGAAGATAGATCAAAAAGTAAATGTTGTTGTATTAGACTTTGATGATGATAAGAAACGTATCAGCCTAGGTTTAAAACAATTAACTCCGCATCCTTGGGATGTATTGCCAGTAGATCTTGGTGAAGGTTCTGTAGTTCGTGGTAAGGTTGTTAACATCGAAGATTATGGTGCGTTCCTAGAAGTTCAACCAGGTGTTGAAGGTCTTGTTCACGTAAGTGAAATTACTTGGGCGAATACTCCAGTAAACGCTAAGGAATTCTTCAAACTAGGTGATGAGCATGATTCTAAGGTTGTTACCTTAGATAAGGATACTCGCAAGATGAGCTTGTCTATTAAGCAAATGACTAACGATCCTTGGGATACAATCGAAAACAAATATGCTGTTGAAAGCAAACATAAAGGGTTGGTTAAAAACATCACTCCTTATGGTGTATTTGTTGAATTGGAACCAGGTATTGGTGGTATGATTCACATCAGCGATCTTAGCTGGTTGAAGCGTTTGAATCACCCTAGCGATTACGTAAAGGTTGGTCAACATATTGATATCATGATTATGGGTATCGACAAGGATAACCGCAAATTGCAACTTGGTCATAAGCAATTAGAAGAAGATCCTTGGAGTACACTTGAAGATACATTTAGTGTTGGTTCAATACACGAAGGTACTGTTACTCGTAGGGATGATAAGGGTGCTTTGGTACAATTGGTTTACGGTTTGGAAGGTTTTGCACCTTCACGTCACCTGAATAAGGAAGACGGAAAAGCTGTAGTAGCAGAGGAAACACTTCAATTTGTAGTTATTGAGTTTGACAGAAATGACAAACGTATCTTATTGAGCCATAACCGTGTTTGGGAACAAGCACAGGCTGAAGTAAAAGAATCTGCCAAGAAAGAAGCTAGAGTAGAATCTGAAAAGACTCAAAAAGAAGTGAAGGTAATTCAAGCAAAAGTTGAAAAATCTACTCTTGGAGATTTGAGTGCTTTGGCTGATATCAGAGCTAAACTAGAAGAAGGAGAAAGCAACAAGAAATAAGCTGACTTCAACTTGAAATTAAATATAAAAAGTGCCATCCTGATTTTCAGGGTGGCATTTTTTATTTTGTGTACTTTAGTTAAGGCTTGCTTCTGTAAAAGATAAAGAAAAGGACTAGTCTTACTTTAATTAATTGCAGTCCTTTATAGTAGGATTTAAAAGAAAGCTTCCTTTAATATGAATAAGTTTCTTTGTAATTAAAGTAGTCTACTAAATTTTTACTTTTTGTGCCTCTTTGGCTTTTGAGCCTCTGTAGCAATTATCTTATTGCACATCAAAGGTTTGTATTTTTTATCTTACTTAGCCTTTATTAACCCTTGCCCATTTGGATTGGTTATGTAATAAACACTATCCACAATATAATCTGTATTGCCGCGCCAAGAAAGTACCCCGAAGTAATGCTTGTAATGCAGTTCCATTTCTTTGCCGGCATTCTCTTCTAACTTTTTTGCTACAGATACATCCTGTACACTAAACTCAAATACATTACTCTCTACGTTTACCTTAAACCCACTTTGTATAAGTATGCCTTCCCAAGTTTTAAATACATATCCCTTACGCTGAAAGGTATTTAACTGACCAGCCTTGGTTCCCTCGGCAAAGACAAAGAAATATCTTCCGTAGAAAAACAAAACAAGAACAACAATAACAATAGTAAGCGAGGTGAGTAGTATCTTTTTCATCGTAAAGTTTTAGGGGAATATGAATTATGAACTATTTATTATGTAGGAATTATTAAAATGAGATGACATTTCATAACTAATATTTCATTGTTCATACTTCTCTTAAAGCCCATATTTATCAACCAAATAAATAAGTGCGGTTATGTTTACTGCACCTAACAATAACTCGCGGCGGTTTACATTTTCAAAAACATCGCTGCGGGCATGGTGTATATCAAAGTAGCGTTGACTATCTGGATTCAACTCGGCAACAGGGGTTTTGAAGGCAGCTTCCAGAGGTTCTGTATCTGCACCACCGCCACCAGCAACAAAAACACTACCACCATAAGGTTCAAACAATGACTTCCAAGCATTAAGCTTTATCCAAGAAGAATCTGGCACATGAAAACTAAACCCTCTTGGCGTAAATCCTCCAGCATCGCTTTCAAAACCAAAGATATGTTTTTCGTTATTTAGCTTTGCCGTAGCAGCATATTTCTCGGCACCTCTACCGCTTTTTTCCTCATCGGCGAATAATACAAAACGGATGGTATGTTTTGGTGTGTAACCAGCGGCTTTTAATGCCCGCAAAACCTCCATTGTATGTACCACGCCCGTGCCATCATCATGCGCACCCTCATTTATATCCCAACTATCTAAGTGCCCACCAACCGTTATTATCTCATCAGGAAAAATACTTCCTTTAAGTTCCGCAATAACATTATAGGCGGTAGTATCAGGTAACATCTTACCATGCGTAGTAATATTTACCTTAATTATTTTAGATATTTGTGCCAGTTTCCAGAGCTTATCAGCATCCTGCAAACCAATAGCAGCAGCAGGGATCTTAGGAAAAGAATCATTGTATTCCATTGCCCCAGTATGCGGATTATTATCAGTAGAAATACTCATAGAGCGTACCAACATACCCACCGCACCATATTTGGCAGCGCGACTAGCACCCATCCAGCGATATTTACCCGCATCGGAATAGGAAAGAAAAGTAGAGATATTGGTAGGGTTAAAATGGTAATTGTAAAAAACTATCTTACCTTTAATCTTGTCCTTATATTTTTCTAGCTGGTCAAAATCGTTTACCGCAAACAGTTCTGCCGTTATTCCATTAGGCGGAGTTCCCAATGAATTACCAAGGGCAAACGCATCCAATGGATTGATGTATAGTTTGTTATTAACCGAGGTAATAGCAACTCTGTCGTTTTTGCCATCACGCACCCAATGCGGCACCAAACATTGTTGCAGATAAACTTTATCGGCACCAATTTTATCAAAAGTTTGCTTACTCCACTCCACTGCTTTGTTAAACTGCGGCGAGCCAGCCAACCTGCCCCCAATGTTTTTGGTGAGCTGGTATAGCCATTCGTAGGCCTGACCATTCTGCAATATATCGTCACTCATTTTTTTAATAAATACAGAATCATCCTTGGTTTGAGCAGATGCTAGTATTGGCACTAGCCAGAGAAAGAGTATTATTTTTTTCATAAAGATAAAAATAAAGGTAAAAGACTATTAATGTATGAATAAATATGCCGAGAGGTAATAATTAGTGGTCGTAGACAAAGAATAATACTTTATTCATAGACAGATTTACTTTAAAAATTAGCCCCTAAATGGTGACAATAAGTTATTCACTTACTATTATCTCTTTACAGATATAATAGTAAAGTACACGCAGAATAGTGTGGGTGATTTGTATGATTTGGTGATTTTTTAGAAGTTGCCAAATCTATCTTTTACCCATTTATGTAAAAGATATGTCTTCCGATTACTCAAAGCAGGTCGCGATTGCGAAATAGGTTTTGCGATTGACCAATGACGCTCTGCGATTGCCAAAAACACGCTATGATTATGAAATAAGTCTTGCGATTGAACTGTGACGCTCTGCGATTGCCAAAAGATGCTTCATGATTGCCAAAAAACACGCTGCGATTGTAAAATAGGTCTTGCGATTAACCGGCGACACGCCTGCGATTGCCAAAGATGCTCCACGATTGCTAAATACTACCCCACTAAGCGTGTGAGTTATACACTTCCACCAGCGTGTCAACGGCTTTTTTACCTTCTGCGCCAAGGTCGATAGAAAAATTATTTACATACAAATCAATGTGTTTGCGCATCACATCCTCACTCATTTCTTGGGCATGGCTGCGGATATAATCTGTC
>JANYEX010000190.1 GCA_025359725.1 Chitinophagaceae bacterium
CAAAATAGTAGTAAATAAAAGTATAGTGATAATCCTCATAATTGTAAACATTTATACACTTCGCCTAGTGCCAAATACAATAGCCCGTAATTAGACTCTTGCTTTCTATTCTAATACAATCAATTGTCTTCCTTCAATCCTAAAGTGCATGCCACTAAGCTCTAAAATCTTCAATGCACCCACCAATGTCTCTTCTCTCTTTATCTGTCCAACAAAAACATTGTCTGTCACTTTGCCTTCATAGCTTACAGTTACATCATACCAACGAGATAGCTGGCGCATCATAGCTTCAACACCTGTTTTATTGAAGATAAAATAACCGTTTTTCCATGCTAGATCTTGCTCAACATCTGCGTCTGTCAGTGTAAAAGCATCATTATGAAAGCTTGCCATCTTCCCCGGCACAAGTAGTTCTGCAAGATTTCCTGAAGAAACCTTTACCGCACCCTCTACTAAAGTTGTCTTTATTGCAGACTCTTCTGGGTAAGCATTAATATTAAAATGAGTACCTATATCCTCAACAGTAACCTTGTTCGCTACAACACTGAAAGGCATTTTAGAATTATGAAACACCTCGAAATAGGCTTCACCAGTAAGTTCTACCTTACGTTCGCTACCTGCAAATGATGCTGGATATTTTAAGGAACTAGCTGCGCCTAGCCACACCTTGGTACCATCGCTAAGTACCAATTTGTACATTCCGCCGTTGGGTGTACTCACTGTATTATAGCTAACACTAGTTGCTGGCTTGCTAAAGGACAAATAGCTAAGTTCGCCGCCTTGCTTGATAAGGTTTACACTACCTTCTTTTGCAACAACACCATTGCTAGCATTATCAAGTACTACTTTTGCTCCATTGCCCAATGTTAACACAGCCTTGTTGCGGCCTGGTAAGATGTCTTTTTCTGGGGTTAGGGTTGCGATATTATCTTTCGATGTACCTATTGTAGAATAGTAAAGGCTCCCAACGCTAACTATGACGGCTATTACAGCCGCTGCGGCAAACCATACACGCCTCTTCCTCTTCACAAAACTTTCGGTTTGCTTAGCTGAGTAAATGATATTTCCAAATAGTTCATCGGCTTTGGAAGCGTCGGAATAATCTGTAAATGATTGGTCTCTTAGGGCGTTGTAAATACTACTTTTCAATACAACCTCATCGCTGGTATTAAAGTACTGCTTTAGCTCAATAAACTCATCAAGCGTGAGTATATTGTTTGCATAGCGTTCCAACAAATTTGCATAGTGGTTAATCTGCATTTCAACTGTTTTTAGTTGGGGGTAAGCGTTAAACCAAACATCTGGTTAACATTCCCTTTACATAAAGACAGTAAAAGAGTAGGTAGGTATTAGTTAGATAAAAGAAAAAAATAAATTATTTGGAAATAAATGCGGCTATTATGGCATAAATGAGTGAAATGCCCGCCGATTGCGACTCAATATATATCCTTATAGCATTCAAAGCCTTGTTCATATGGCTCTTTACTGTATTTTTTGATATATTAAGTTTTGTAGCTATTTCTTCCTGAGAAAGCCCTGCGATACGGCTTAAGGTATAAATTGTTTGTTGTTGCTTGGGCAATTGATTGATGGCACTGCTCACTAAAGCCTCTGCTTCTTTTTTAAATAAAAGATCCTCTGGAGATCTATTTACTACACTAAAATAACCCTCCAAACTCTTTAAGAATGTATCCTCTTTAAGTTTCTTTTGAAGAACATTTAAAATATGATTACGGGCAATAATAAATAGCCATGCTTCTATATTGTCAACCGATGACAGTTGCTCTCTCTTGAGCCAAACCTTTACAAATACTTCCTGTACAATTTCTTCCGATAAACTCTCAGACTTTGTAAACGCATAAGCAGTAGAGTATATATTATCCCAGTAAAAATCAAAAAAAGTACGGAAGGCAGGCTCATTACCGGCAACAATACTTTCAATAATATGCTTAGAGATGGGGTGCATGTATGTGGTAATCTTATTACTAAAAGTAATGAAATTACGGAAAGTTTAAAACTAAATGACAAATCACAAATAAATTCCGTAATGAGAAAGCATCCAACACCCTTTATAACCTAAAGTGGTTGGATATATTTTTACTTAATCGTAGGATTGATGTTATTACAAATTACCGACTATCCACTATTAGGTTTTTCTTATTTGTATTGGCAGCTTCCATCAAGCTCAGGTCTGTTTGCCAGCTAATACGTATCGACTTCGGTGATACCTGTATTCTGTAACAATAAAAAGAGCGTTGTAATCTCTCTAGATTACAACACTTTTTTGTTGTTATGGAGCATAACTTACGCCAAAATATTATTTATCTTAGTCAGATCTTCCTCTGAGAAATGCAGATTATCCAAACAAGCAATTGAGTTCAATACTTGCTCCGGCTTGCTTGCACCAATCAATACGGTAGTTATCCTTTTATCTTTCATTAACCAAGCCAATGCCATCTGTGCAATAGTTTGGTTACGGACAATGGCTAATTCATTCAATTGTTTTACTTTTTCTACCTTCTTAGTAGTAATATCTGCCTCTTTCAAGAACAAGTTTCTAGTTGCCCTCGAATCACAGGGGATACCATTTAAATATTTATTGGTCAATAATCCCTGTGCCAAAGGCGAGAAAGGAATACAACCAACACCATATTCTTCCAACGCATCCAGCAAACCACCTTCTACCCATCTTTCAAACATGGAATATTTAGGCTGATGTATTAAACAGGGCGTACCCAATTGTTTCAGAATATCGAAGGCTTTTCTTGCTTCTTCAGCTTGATAATTAGAAATACCCACATACAAAGCTTTCCCCTGGCGAACAATTAAATCCAGTGCAACCATTGTTTCTTCCAAAGGTGTATTTGTATCTGGACGATGGTGGTAGAATATATCTACATAATCCAACTGCATTCTTTTCAAGCTTTGATCAAGACTTGATACCAAATACTTTTTGCTTCCCCAATCGCCATAAGGACCATCCCACATGGTATAACCCGCCTTTGAAGAAATAATAAGCTCATCGCGATAGCCACTAAATTCTTCCTTCAATATCTTACCAAAATTAGTTTCAGCACTACCTGGCGGTGGACCATAATTATTAGCCAAATCGAAATGGGTGATACCATTATCAAAGGCTGTAGTCAAAATGTTTTTTTGGTTGACAATGTTATCAACGTCACCAAAGTTTTGCCATAAACCTAAAGATAGGGCAGGCAACATAACACCACTCTTTCCGCAGCGCTTGTAAATCATCTTCTCATATCGAGTTTCAGAAGGTTGATAAGCCATACTATTTATTATTTTAGGTAAATCTACATCATTAAAATATCAAAGATATAGGTCTTGTTTAATACTGTCCTAGCAAGCCTTCATAACATACATGTTTCTTCTTTTATCCTTTATCTGATAATAGCTTTTTTGGGTTTATCAGACTCACATCAATAGTTGTGCCCCCATAGTTTCACCAATCGTAATCAATAGAAGTTATTGATTCTTCCTCTCGTTGGCAACGATTAATGAGCAAATTACCACCTCTACCACCAACGACACGCTAGACACATTGCGCATAGCCGCTATGGAGATGCAATATCGCAACATGGGAAACATCATGGATAACTTTTTTTGAAGAAAGGGGAACAGTCTGTCCATTGGTGTTCGACCTTGTTACGCTGCGTGTAAACCCACAAACGGCGTTTACGAGCAACCTAAAACCAAGTATGATTGATAATATTTAGGCATTGCGTTCCACTTAAAGAACACAAGGCTATGCTGGAACGCTTACATATCCTTAGATGGGTTATATGTTCAGTATGGTTTGTGTTCCTTGTGTATCTTATTCCCTGCGTGTCTTGTGGTTAAGATTCTTCACACAGAGGTTAGGATAACCTAATATTTACTTGGTAATGTTATAAAATCATGTTTTTATATTCTTATTAGTATTATCTTCATTTTCTAAACACAAGCTATATGATACATTTAAAGATTTACAGTAAGCAAGACGTATTGGCAAACACAACAGTACGTCGTTTTGAGACCAAAATAGGTGAGAGGATACAGGTAATAAAAGATCCTAAACTATTAGAAGAGTCGTTGCAGAACTCTAACGCGAGGTATGTAATTGTGGGTGTATGCGAATCGGTTGGTGTGAAAGCAAACTTGGGCACTACCGAAACAGAAAGTGTTTGGAAACCCTTTTTAAAATCTTTCCTCAATGTGCAAAGCAATGATTTTTTGGAAGGTAGTGAGATGATGTTACTTGGGCATTTTGATTTTAATGACCTTTCGAATGTTATTGAGCAATCGGCAAGAACTTACGACGAAAAAGTGGACGCTTACAGACATGCGGTAAACATTATTGATGATGAAGTCGAACAGATAATTCACATAATTACACAGAATAAGAAGCTGCCTATTGTTATTGGCGGCGGACAAAACAACGCTTATCCCTGTATTAAAGGTGCTGCCAAAGGATGGTTTAAGAGCGGGGTGATACCTTTTGCACAGATAAACGCAATAAACCTAGATGCTTGCGCAGACTACAGACCACTGGAAGGAAGGCACAACGGAAACGCATTTAGGTATGCAGAAGAGGATGGATATTTGGAAAAGTACTGTGTAATAGGGCTGCACGAAAACCAGATTCAGCAGAATGTATGGCTGGATATTGTAAATAATCCATTTATAGATTGTATTACTTTTGAAGATATTTTTCTGCATGAGAAAAGAACCTTTTTAGAAGCCGTAGATCATGCTACAGAGTTTACGATAGACACTTTGTGTGGCATTGAACTAGATTTGGGAAGTATAGAGAACCATTTTCTGAGCTCAACGGGTATATCTGCCATTCAGGCGAGGCAATATATGTTCTTCACGGCAATTGATAGCCAGCCAGCATACATACATATTTGCGAAGGCGATATGAAAAAATCTGAAATGGAAAACGCCTCTGCAAATGGAGTATTGATTAGCTATTTAGTATCAGACTTTATGAAGGCAATGTTGCAAGGTTATTAACTATTGGTGTTATAAACCCTGCAAATAATTGTACACGAATACCCAATAACTTACTTCCATTTTATTCGATTAAAATGAATTGTATGGGTAGGGGGTATTCGTAAGGATGCAAATAACGAGTTGGAAATAATCTAGATAAGTGCAGTAAGGTACTAAATATTGGTAGTAAATAGATTGAGATACCATTACAAAGTACCTTCAGGGCAATCTCATTAAGTTAAGGGGAAAGGTATAAAGAGGGTTGTAGTATCGAACTGAAACAATTCTTTGGGGACATAGGCAGTACAATGTCTTGTTTTGTCTTTAGGCAAAACTTCGATGTATTGCAACAATCGAGTAGAATCTAACTAAAAAGGGGAAATATCTGTGATAAAGACAGTAAAGTGTAATAACTACCCCACAAAGGTGATAAGCAAAGCGACGAAGCCTAATGGTATAGCGGGGAATCATATTTAATACAAACTTCCCATAAAGACTGTGTTTCCTAATCATATACAAAAAAAAGTAGGCAACCACGTTGGTTGCCTACTCATCTTAAAATACCAAAACCTTCACCATTAAGACTTTACTTTACCCTAAAACAATAAGAACCAAACCCACTGTAATCAATTGGGATAATTGCATTAATGAAGCCAGGGTTATACGATTCAAAAAGATTCCAATGTTTGTTTACTACAGAAAAATTTACTGCTAGCCCAATATAATTGCTAGAACTGTTGACTCCAATATTTCCAGGCTGTGGTTCAATTTGAACAATAAATAGACCCTTTGATGGTGGTAGAATATTTAAAGTGCTTGTATACGGCCTTGTGTTTGTAGCCATGTTTACTTGGGAACTATTGCAAACACCATTTGTAACAGATATTGATTTTGAATTACCATAAATAATAGAATCATTAGGAGTAGGTCGTTGAGTAGAAATTGTATCTATTTTATATAATGTAAAATAAAAATTTGCTACCTGTAATGATTTAATTACCAACTTACCAGTATCAGTAACCAAAGTATCAGGAATTGTAAGTGATATTTTCAATGAATCCCCTAATTTAATAGTTTCGGCAGTGTCATTAATTGAAGCTAAAAGCCTCAAACATATATCATAATTTTGCCTTTTCGGTTCACAACCATTTAACAATAAACCAACCAATAATAGCAACGGTAATATACTTTTCATAAAAAACAATTGTGAGTTACATAAATTCATCAATATATCAATAGCAAATAATATAATTGTAATGAGAAAAAAGATCATTAAATGAATTACGATCTAGAGTAAGGTTTTGATAATACAATGTTCCTACATAATCACACATATCATTAACATTTGTTCCAAAGGCACTATACATTTTATTTATTGACACTCCACCTACCTTGTCCCAATATTGCTGTGGGTCATAATTATTATCCAACATGTGCCAATAAACACCCGAAGGTATCCAATTGTTATCAAACCAATCTTCATACTTTAATGCAGTAGGGAAGTCTATATATTTTTGATGGGGATAGGTATATTGTGATCAAAATGTACTCCGTTTAAATCCTTAGTCTTTTTTGTGTCTTCATTTTTGTTTTTTTAATTGTTGTTAATGAAGTGCAAACATAGAAGTCATCATCCCATAAGCAACTACGTGTATATACTTGAAATGCAGAGGTAATTACATTAAATAAAAATAAAATAACTAAGTATATATACTTAGATTTAAGATTTAACAGTTGTGCTTGTTTTAAAATAGTTTAATTTGTGCATCATTTTGTCCAA
>JANYEX010000192.1 GCA_025359725.1 Chitinophagaceae bacterium
AAAAGAAAATACTCAATGAAGATTTTGATAATAATGAAGGCGAAATTACAATTGGTAATAATTGATTAAACTAAAAAAAATGAAAAAACATCTTCTTTCTCTTATTGCAATTACAATGATGATTGCAACTACAACACAAGCACAAATACCTACCAATGGCTTAATAGCGTGGTATCCATTTACAGGCAATGCGGTAGATAGTAGTGGCAATGGTAACAACGGCATTGTAAACGGTGCAACCTTAACTACAGATAGGTTTGGTAATCCTAATAGTGCTTATAGCTTCAATGGGAGTGGTCAATATATATCTGTACCCAACTCTAGTTCTTTAACACCTACTCAAATTACTATTAATTCATGGGTTAAAGCATTACCACAAAATTCAGATATGGCTATTTTGAGTAAAATGAACCATACTGATGCTTCAAATTATAGTTATGGTTTTCAAATTCAATCAAAACCTAACGACTTTCTCAAAACAGGTTGGTCATATCTTGGTTGTACATCTGGTGGTTTAGGAACGGGTTTTATAGGAACAAATAAAATTTCCAATGACATTTGGACTATGGTTACAACATCAATAACAAATACTGGTGCTTGTAAAAATTATATTAATGGTAGGTTGGTAGATTCATTTATTTCTAAAAATAACCCTTTTGCTCCATGTGGTTCAGCTAATTCAGAATTAAGAATTGGTGAATGGTGGCAAAATGACCCACAATGGTATAATGGTCAATTAGACGATATACGTATTTACAACCGTCCTTTAGACAGCACGGAAGTAAAAGCGTTATACCATGAAGGCGGTTATGCTTCAATACCTACCAATGGCTTAATAGCGTGGTATCCATTTACAGGTAATGCCTTAGATAGTAGCGGTAATGGCAATAATGGAACTGTAAACAGTGCAACCTTGACCACAGATAGATTTGGCAACACTAATAGTGCTTATTCATTTACAAATGCAAACGGTGGAATAAGTGTTCCATCTTTCAAAGCATTGGATAGTCATTATACTATCTCGTATTGGGCTTACTATAGCAGTAGTGTTATAAATACTTCAATCAGAGATTTATCACAAGACTGGCAAAACAATGGCTTTTTTGTCATGTACAGGGATTTACCCAATAATTTAAGTTATGGTACACCAGGTACCAATGGTGCATCAAACAATACAAGTATTGAAAGTCCTAGCCCTCTTGATTTAAACAAATGGTATTACATAACTGCAATCAGAAATGGAAGTAATCTAAAATTATTGATAAATGGAAAATTGCAGATAACTGGCAATAACACTGTGTTTGGGAATATAGTTGCTAAATCATTATTTATCGGTGGCGACCCAAACCAAGTTAAACAAGCCCCTAATGCTGCTTTTAATGGTAAACTTGATGACATTCGTATTTACAACCGCCCTTTAGGCAGCACGGAAGTAGAAGCACTATATCACGAGGGTGGGTACAATGGAAGTTCTTTACCTGTAAGTTTATTGGGTTTTGCTGCTAACAAAAGTGGTAGTGCGGTGCAACTGCAATGGCAAACCGCTAATGAGTTAAACATAGCCCACTTTATAATAGAGCGCAGTAGTAATGGTAACAGTTTTTCGGCAATGGGTACTCTTACAGCTAAAGGCAGTGGGGCTAATAGCTACAGTTTTACGGACAAAGCACCACTAAGCGGCACTAACTATTATCGTTTACAAAGTATAGATAAGGATGGTGTAATTAGTTACAGCAAGGTTGTAAATGTTGAATTTGTCAATAGTGTTAATCGCTTTACAGTTTATCCTAACCCTGTTGCAACTATCTTGACTATCAAGGGTGAACACATTGCTAGTGTTCAAATATTGAATAACATGGGCAGGATAGTTAGTGTACAATCCTTACACGATGCTACCAACCCATTACTATCAGTGAGAAATTTAGCAACTGGTGTTTATCACGTTCGCATCCAAACAACGGACAATAAAACAAGTACAATCGAATTTGTAAAGCAATAACTAAGAACGTCTTTATGATTTTAATGCAGCTACTGTATATCGGTAGCTGCATTTTTATGTTAAGTAATTTAATGCAATTGGTTTGTTTTAGTCTTAGGTTACGCAATGTAATTATATCAATCAAAAGTGTGGTACTTGAAAAGTGTGGTACTTTTTTCTTAGAAAAAGTAGAAATAACACACCTAAAAAGTAGTACCTTTTTCCTTTGGATATGTGGACTACATTTCGTATCTTTAACACCTAAATGTAACAATATGAAGGTAGCTATTTTAACACGGGTTAGCAAGGAAAGTCAATCTTTCGAGAGGCAAATTACAGATTTAAGAACCTACTCAAATAGTAAAGGCTATACTGTAATTGGTGAGTTTAACGAGAAAATTTCGGGCGCAACAAAAAATGAAGATAGAACGGCGTGGACTGATTTGATGAAGCTTATTGATTCTAAAAAAATTGATAAGGTGCTAGTGTG
>JANYEX010000227.1 GCA_025359725.1 Chitinophagaceae bacterium
GTTATTAACGCAAGCTGGTTTGATGGGCGTTTTCTTGGCAAGCGATTGTTTGTTGTTCTACTTCTTTTGGGAGTTGGCACTGATTCCTGTTTACTTCCTTTGTTCTATTTGGGGTGGCGAAAAACGTATTGCAGTTACCTTTAAATTCTTCATTTATACGTTTGTTGGGTCTTTATTAATGTTAATTGGTATTCTTTACTTGTACTTCTTAACGCCCGACCATTCATTCGCCATCAAATCATTCTATGCCTTAAAGTTGAATGCTTCACAACAAAACATTGGTTTCTGGTTATTCTTCATCGCTTTTGCCATCAAGATGCCAATATTCCCGTTGCATACCTGGCAGCCCGATACATACGAGCAAGCACCAACTGCTGTTACCATGATATTGAGTGGAGTAATGGTGAAGATGGGTATCTATGCAATTATCCGTTGGTTGATTCCTATCTTCCCTTTGGCGACTGTAAAGTATGCTGACATCATTATCATAGCTAGTGTTATTGGAATGATTTACGCTTCATTAATTGCTATCAAGCAAGATGACGTAAAACGTTTGGTGGCTTATTCATCCATTGCACATATCGGTTTAATGAGTGCTGTTCTTTTTTCAATGAAAACAATTGGATGGAATGGCGTAATGATTCAAATGTTTAACCACGGCATCAACGTCATTGGTTTGTGGATAGTTGCAGATACAATAGAACAAAGACTGGGTACGCGCAAGTTCAGCGAACTTGGGGGTTTGGCACAGAAAGCTCCAGTATTGGCCATATTGTTGGTAGTATTGGCTTTTGCAAACGTAGCGTTACCATTAACCAATGCTTTTGTGGGTGAGTTCTTAATGTTTAATGGTTTATTTCAATACAATTGCTGGATTGCCGGCGTTGCTGGTATCAGCATCATACTCGGTGCAGTTTATACCTTGAATATGGTTCAAAAGATATTCTACGGACAAACGGTTTCTGCTACCCAAAACGCTTTGGAAGTAAAAGGCAATGTTCAGTTTGTATTAATCGTATTGGTACTGGTAATTATAGGTTTTGGTGCATATCCACAACCAATGATAGATTTAACGAAGCATATTCATCCTTAATCGATTGATAAAGGGTTTTCAACTTTATATATGAACGCAATTATTCTTTCAGCTTTGTGTGGTGTGGTAATGATGTTTAGTGGCATCTTACTCAACAAATCGGCTATTAAATATGTGGCCATTGCTGCATTGTTGGTGTTAATTATTGGCAATCTTTTCCAGTTCTACGGTGTATATACCATCGATATTGATAGCAAGGGTCTATTGGCTTTCGATAGAACAGGTCTATTCTTCAACACCATCATCTTTGTTGCTACCCTCGCTTATTTCATTTTGAGTGGAAGTGATATTGAACGTGTTGGTCCTGATGTAGCTGAATACTTCGCCCTTATCTTCTTTGTATTGTGTGGTGTTACCATCCTTACTTCGTTCAATGGGTTGTTGATGTTCTTTATTGGTATAGAAATTCTATCTATTCCTTTGTATATCCTTACTGGTTCTGATAAAAAGAATCTAAAAAGCAATGAAGCTTCTTTGAAGTACTTCTTGATGGGTTCCTTCTCTACAGGTATTTTGTTAATGGGGATCACCCTTATTTATGGTGCTACAGGTAGCTTTGGCTTACAATCAACCATGGCTAAGTCTGCCGTCACTGGTTTTAGTAGTGCAGGAATATTAGCCCCAGTTGGTTTGGTTTTGTTATTTATCTCAATGTGTTTTAAAGTTTCTGCAGCACCATTCCATTTTTGGGCACCCGATGTATATGATGGGGCACCGAGTGTGTTCACTTCATTTATGGCAACTATTGTAAAGGCAGCAGGGTTCTTTGCTTTCATTAAGTTATTCGCTGCCAAGTCTGCCGACTTTGGCCCGGGTCCAGCCTGGAAACTTATGTTATTTGTAATCATTGTCGCTACTTTGTTCATTGGTAACATCACTGCCGTTTTCCAACAAAGTGTAAAGCGGATGTTGGCATATAGTAGCATTGCGCAAGCGGGGTTTATGCTATTTGCCTTGTACAGCACGAACGATTTTACCAAGGATGGTATCCTTTTGTACACTGCCGCTTATAGTTTTGCAACAATTGGTATTTTCTCTATCCTTACCAAGATGGAAGATTATTCCTTGGATGGCTTTAATGGTTTATCCAAGTCTCAACCTGTTCTGGCATTCACCAATACCGTTTTCTTCCTGTCTTTGTCCGGAATCCCGCTTACGGCAGGCTTCTTTGCCAAGTATTATATGTTGGCTTCTGCTATCAAGGCTGGAGGTTCATTAAGCTTAGTTATTATTGCCGTTCTTTTTGCTGCGGTGAGTGTTTATTATTACTTCAAAGTGATTCAAGCCATGTATTTCAAGGAAGGCGTTGCGGCTACCAATACCCCAATCACTGGCAACTTTAAAGTAGCATTGATTGTGTTGGCGGCTATCATCATCATCTTAGGTATCTTCCCTACAGCTTTATTGAATTATTATTATTTTTAAATTTTCTTCTGAGTAATAAAAAAAAGCTGCTGCAAGAAATTATTCTCGCAGCAGCTTTTTAGTTTATGGTTATTGATTTTTCAATAATCCTTATTGGATAAAATAACTAGGCTTTATTCCGTTTGCCAAGTCCTCTTTGAAATCGGCAATCACTTCTTCTAAAGTAATGGGCAGCCCCGACTCTACTAATATCGAATCTATGTAAGGTATTGGATCAAATCCAGTATTATGGCAAAACACCATAAAAAAATGGCAAGCATCATAGAGTCTTTGACAAACTTCTTGAAAGTCTTCTCCCGATAGCCTAATACCATCCCCTTTTTTGTCAACAACCGATTGGTCAAATTTCATTTCCCCTATCTGTATGTATGCCCTCGCATCTCTGCTTTCAAAAAAGAACAAACTACAGGGCAAATTTCTAAGTTTGCTAAACCATTCCATCGCAATTTGGTTGCCTCTCAAGTCTTCTATTTTCAATAGAGTGCCATCTTCTTTTGTAACGTTAACTGAACAAGTAAATACAAATTTCTCCAATAGTGCTGGGAAGTGTTGCAAAATTGCAAGTTGCTCTACTATGCCACCAGCATTTAGTTTTCTCACATCCTCAACTGAAATATTAAAAGTAATTTGCGGGAAACCCTGATTTCCAATCCCAGCACCGTACATTAACTTTGCTGCTCTTATTTTCGGGTCGCCAGGTGGAATCATATAAAAAAGTTTTTTAGTTATATCACCTGTGCCGTTTGCATAGCTCTCAGAAATAGAACAGTTAAGTATATCCTCATTGTCCAAATAGTTTGTTAGAATGGCTTTTATTTCTTCCGAAAGGGCATAAGTGGCAACCATTCGATTATTATATGCCCGATATTTTAAGACATAATCTTTTAATATTTCTTCTCCAATCCATATTTTATCAACCAATTCAATTAGTGCTTCATGTTCATCATCATACTTTAACGAATCTAGCGAGCAACTTGCTTCATGCCTTGCAACCTTCAAATCCTTATTGGTATATTCGTCGTAATCAACCCCGTCGTTTGAATTTTCACCGCCATGCTTCTCCAGAAATTCATAAACTTCCTTACCTAATGCCGCCGATTTTTTTTGCAGAGGCGTAATAAATGTATTGTGTTCCGTTGCCATCTTGCCCAGCAAATTGAAAAATCCCTCTCTTGCTTCTATTACTAGGTCTTTTTTCTTTTTGTCACTAGCGTAAATCTTTTTTTCTTGATGTTTTTGCAACATAGCAGCTTCCATAGCACTAAATCTAATGCCTTCCAAATCCACTTCGCTCTCTACCTCGCCTATATCATACGCCAGTTTACTTTGTTCTAATTGTAGTTTACGCCAATAATCATGCTTTAGCACAAGCATTTCTACCAACTCTTTTTCGCATTCCAGCTCTGGTTTAGAACGGTCATACGTTAGTGTTATTTCCCTTAGGGGATGCGCAATCTTTACTACTTCCATCATCTTATTTTTCTAATTTATTGATTGATACAATTGTTAATCGTTGGGAATGAAAATCGCAGGTAATCAACCAAACTAGCGATTCTCGTTCCTACTCCTTGCGTTTTCTTTAACTCATAATTTATATTTACTTCAAGATGCAAGCCTCAATGCATCGGTGTGGGGCGGATAATTCTTTGTCTTTGCCATTGTAATTAAATTTAAAAAGATTAAATGATAGGGATTGTTCCCCGATGATTTGAAAGTACAAGCAACCTGAAAACTATTAATCAGTACTTCATGCTACTTGTTTTGTATGGAAATCTTGCCTTTTTGTTCTTTCAAAAGTCCGTTTACTCATTTTACCAACATTTTTTATAACAGAACGAGATGATTTTGCTGTAAAAAATGAATTTTTTGCTCCGAAAAATGAATTTTCTATAGTAAAAAATGAATTATTTGGAGAGTGTAAGAGAGTGTAAAGTAGTTTGTGTAAACTGATTTTTTAGATATTGCATCTGGTTTCAAAAATAATTAAAAATTGGTTTAAAATCAACTGCCAGTGATTGATGGGTTTTTTCCAAGCCTCTTCTATATTTTTTATAGCCATGAACACCACTTTTTTGGCAGCCCCGTCATTAGGGAACTGGCACTTAGTCTTGGTGTATTTCCTGATT
>JANYEX010000249.1 GCA_025359725.1 Chitinophagaceae bacterium
TTTTATCACAGAAAATATATTTTTTATCACAGAAAATATATTTTTTGTCACGGAAAATATATTTTTTGCCGTAAAAAAACAATTTTTAGTGAAAGAAAAACTGTGGAAAATGAGCCATTAGGCTTTTATATTTTGTGAAACTAGTCTGAATGCGTATAACTTTAAATTAATGGTTCCCTATACAACTCTTGACCACCAATAATTAATTTAATCAGTACTTGTCATCTTTTACAAAATGCGCAAATTTCTCTTCGTTCTTTTTATATTCTTTGCTGTAAAGTCGATAGCTCAACTACTAAACAATGAGTGGATTGACTATAACAAAACCTGCTACAAATTCAAAATAGGCACTACTGCGCTGTATAGTACTACACAAGCCTCGCTGCCGAGTAATTTGAAAAACACACCCGCAGAACAGTTTCAACTTTGGCTAAACGGGATGCAAGTGCCGCTTTATACCACCATTGCTACTGGGCAAGCTAGGCAATACTGACTATATAGAATTTTGGGGCAACAGAAACGATGGCAAGCCAGATAAATATTTATATATAGATTCTACTTATCAACTAAATAACAGACTTAGTCTACAATCAGATACTGCTGCGTTCTACTTAACCGTCAATAGCAATCCTACAACTACCAACCCCAACTTGCGATTTATAGATTCTGCCAATAATATCCCTACTACCACCCCTACCCCTGTTCCTTATTTTATATACACCCAGAACATTGATTTTCAACAGGCAATCAACTACGGCTATGCACAGGTGGTTAGTCCAGAATATCTTTATTCTTCTTCTTATGACTTAGGAGAGTTTTGGGCTTCGCAGCAAATACAATCTGGCTCTCCATTGAGTATTCCTTTAGACAATTTATATGCTTCCTCTAATGGCCCAGCCGCCGCCTTGCAAGGTGCGTTTGTAGCAACGCTTTATGGAAGCAGAACGGTACAAGTAAATTTTAATAATGACAACACAAATGTAGTTTCGGGTTCTTTAAATCAGATGACGCCAGGGGTTTTTGCTAATACTAATATCCCGCTTACTACTCTTACTGGCTCTCCTTCCAATTTAATAATAAGCATTACTTCACAGGGTTCACCAGATTATGTAGTTTGCAATTACCTACAGTTAAAATACCCTCGTCTATTTAATTTTGGCAATCAAAGTAATTTCTCTTTTACCCTGCCAGCCAATGCACAAGGGAGTTATTTGCAGATAACTAATTTTAATGCGGGCAATACAACGCCCGTTTTGTACGATTCTACCAATCACCTTCGTTATAAAGCAAATACTAACCTAGCTGGATTGTTACAGTTTCAATTGCCACCAAGTACCACTTCTACTGATTTCATTTTGGTAAGTGAAGATGCCACTGTAAATTCAATTACTACCATCAGTAGTTTTCAGCAACGTAATTTTATTGATTACTCACAACAAACAAACCAAGGCGATTACCTAATAATTTCTAATAAAATACTAGGACTTACCAATGGTGGCGCGGTAGATAATTATCGTGCCTACAGAAGTACAACAGGCTTCAATTCGAAAATATATGACATAGATGATTTGGAAGATCAGTTTGGATATGGTATTAAAAAGTACCCATTGAGTATAAAGAATTTTATACGCTATGCCTCTGCTGTTTTTGCTAAGAAACCAACCAATGTAATATTAATGGGAAATGGAGTAACCTACGATCAGTATCGTAATAACCAATCCTCGCCAGTGGCGGACAAATTAAACCTTGTGCCAACTTGGGGATGGCCCGCTTCGGATGCCTTGTTGGTTTCTGCAGATTTAAACCCTAACCCAAGCATTGGTTTTGGAAGGGTTTCTGCTGTTACGCAAGCAGAAGTTACCACCTATCTTAATAAGGTAAAAGAATATGAAGGGCACTTCAACGATCCAAACACCATTGCTGCAAGAAGCTGGATGAAAAACATAATACATGTTGCGGGTGCAGATGATGCAGGACTGAGTGATGTATTAATTGGCTATTTAAAAGGTTATCAATCCATCATTTCTCAACCCTTATTTGGTGCCAATGTTTATAATTTTAATAAGAGCACTACTGGTCCTGTTTCTTCTGTGTATGATGCACAGTTAACCAGCCTTATTAATAATGGGGTTAGTTTAATTACTTATTTTGGTCATGGTTCTTCTGGTGTAATAGACTATGCAAACCTTAACGACCCCGCCGCTTTTAGTAATACTGGAAAATATCCCATGTTCTTTACTAACGGTTGTAGCGTGGGTAGTTTCTATGATTTTGATACCACTAAGTTTTCTGTGCTTAATTACCTTTCAGAAAAGTATCTTTTTGCAAAAGGGTTGGGGGCAATTGGTGTAATAGGAAACTCTTCATTCGGATTGACATCAGACCTTGACACATATTCCAAAGGGTTTTATAATTCGCTGGATGGTAATGGTTACTACAGTACCATAGCAACCAATATGCATGCAGGCACTGCTAGGTTAAAATCTACTTATGGCTTTGGTGATTACTTTTCCCGTATCCATGCTGAAGAAACAGTTTTAGAAGGTGATCCAGCCATAAAAGTTTATGCAAGTGCGCAACCTGATTATGTGGTAGAACAACAAAATGTAGTTATTAACCCATCAATACTTTCTGTTTCAAACACATCTTTTACCGTCAAGGCTTATTTATATAACATCGGGAAGGCAACAACAGATTCTTTTGTAAACGTGCTGATACAGCGAGTTTTTCCAGATGGTAGCACCACAAACCTATTCAATCAAAAGATTCCAAACTTTGCCTATCAAGATTCCGTAATACTGACTATACCAATAATTGGCACTAGAGATAAAGGAACAAACCAGATTAGGGTTAGTATAAATAACGACCAAGCTATTAATGAGGTAACGTTTGCCAATAACTCAATAACTACTTCATTCACGATTTTTGATAACGGCATAATGCCTGTTTATCCATACAACTATGCCATTGTAAATAAGAAAAATATTCAGTTGGTTGCTTCAACTGCAAATCCATTAAGTGCAATGAATACTTATACAATGGATTTGGACACTACTGCTTTATTCAATTCTTCATTCAAGATTACTAAAACAGTTTCTTCTACAGGGGGTGCAGTAGCTTTTGATCCCGGTATCACCTTTATTGATAGCACTGTTTACTATTGGCGTGTGGCACAAGTGCCTACTAGCGGTGCTTACATTTATAACAGCAGTAGTTTTGTTTACTTAAGTAATTCTAGTACGGGTTTTAACCAATCACATTTGTACCAGCACCTGCAATCCACCATGAGCAGAATGTATTTGGATAGCTCAAGTAGAAGATGGAATTACTTACCTACTGCAAATAATATTCAGATTAGAAGTGCTGTGTTTACACCAAGCAATCCTAATACCACTGAAGATGCAGACTATGCTACACTTATCAATAATATCATTGGTCCATGGAGTGCTTGTGTAGGCCATTCCTTAATATTTAATATTTACGATCCAGTAACACTTCTTCCTTTATATAACCAAGCTGTTCCATCAGCCAAGGCTACTGATTCTGCTGGTGGATTTATGGGTAGTGCGGTGTTTTGTAGAAAAGAAAGACGACAATGGAACTTTGAGTTTCAGCTATTTGATACTTCTGGTAGAAGACCAGCAAGAGACTTCTTAAATTGGATACCTAAAGGATATATCGTCACCGCCCGTTTAAACTACGACGACCCTACTCCTTTTGCCAATGTATGGGCAGGAGATTCAATTTATTATGGTGCTAACAACACGCTATACAGCGCATTAAAGTCTTACGGATTTTCAGCAATTGATTCTTTTAATCAGCCAAGGACATTTGCTTTTATTTTTCAAAAGAATACTTCGTCCTTTACGCCACAGTGGCTATTCAGTGAAGGCACTTCAGACCCAATTTCGCTGAAAACAAACCTTATTACCCCTGATACACTAGGTTATGTAACCTCCCCCCTATTTGGCCCAGCTGCTTCATGGAGACAATTAAAATGGCGCGGTTCATCTTTGGAAACAACACCTAAAGATGCGGTAAACATTTATGTGGTTGGTGTAGATAGCAGTGGCAACAAAACTCAACTGATGACCCTCAACAACAACATACAGGATATAGATATTTCTTCTATTAATGCTTCGCAATATCCTTACATACAGTTAATGATGCGAAATGCCGATAGTATTAACCTCATTCCTTATCAGTTGAGGTATTGGAGATTATTGGCTGGTCTTGTACCTGAGGGTGCTATTGCTCCAAACATTACCTATTTGTTTACGGATACTGCTACTAAAAAAACAAATCCAATTGACAGCTTCCAAGTGGGTGAAATTATCAATACGGCTATTGCCTTCAAGAATATTAGCGATACTAGTTTTAGAGATAGCATTGCCGTACAATTTCAAATAGTTGATAATAACAACAACACAACTGTTATACCTGTTAGCAAGCTTAAAAAGCTTGTTTCGGGAGACACAGCGGTTGTCTATGCCAACATCAATACAGCCAATTTTGTTGGGAATAATACTTTGTACATTAACGTAAATCCCAATAATAGTCAACCTGAGCAATACCATTTTAATAACTTCCTATATAAAAGCTTCTACGTGGCAGGGTACAATACCAACCCAGTAATGGATGTAACGTTTGATGGGGTACATATCCTTAATAACGATATTATATCAAGCAAACCAAGCATACAGATAAAATTGGTCGATAATGGAAAGTATCTATTACTTAATGACACTTCGGCAATAAGTGTTCAATTATTGTTTCCTGATGGCACAACGCATTCCTACAGCTACAGCTCCGACACTTTACGTTTTACCCCTGCTTCCCCAAATAGTCCCAGCAATAGCGCGCTTACACTTTTCACGCCGTTACTTGGTGAAGATGGTACTTATGAACTAATCGTTACTGGTAAAAACAGAAATGGAAGTCAAGCTGGTGCACAGCAATACACGGTACAGTTTCAGGTTATCAATAAGCCAATGATTAGTAATGTATTCAATTACCCAAATCCCTTTACCACCTCTACTGCTTTTGTGTTTACACTTACTGGTAGCGAGGTGCCACAGAATTTGAAGATAGAGATAATGACTATTTCAGGAAAAATAGTAAAGGAAATAACAAGAGAACAACTGGGTAATCTGCATATCGGTAATAATATAACCACCTACAAATGGGATGGCACAGATATGTTTGGGGCTAAATTGGGCAATGGCGTCTATCTGTACAGGGTTGTTACCAAGTTGAATGGAAATAGCATAGATAAGTTTAACGTAAACCAAGGCGGGCCAAATACTGATATGTTTTTTAAAGGAGGATACGGAAAGATGTATCTGATGCGATAACTTCGCCGCCATGCAAATAGTAGGAATAGGAACAAGGGTACTCAACTTTTTGGTAGATACCATCATCATCGCCATCATAAGTATGTTTAGTTATCACGGCTGGAATTTGTATGTGATGTTTTATGGCTATCCCGGCTTCAACTTTGGCTGGTTCTTTTTTGGCATCCTCTTTATCTATTATCTGGTCTTCGAATTTATATTCGGTCGTACTCCTGGCAAATGGTTGAGCTATAGTAAGGTGGTGAATAGAGAAGGTAAACGTGCATCTTTCGGAAAGATATTTCTTCGTAGCCTCACAAGGTTACTGTTGATAGACATGTTCTTTATTCCTTTTCTGGATAAGACATTGCACGATTATTTTAGTAAGACAGAGGTGGTAGAGAGTTAGTGATTAGTGGTTGATATTTAATAGCACACTACAATCAAAAAAAGTATTAACCACCTAAAATTAGATGTAAAGACATTCAGTAAATCTTTTACCTCACACAGTGAAAGATTTACTGAATGAAGTAAAAGACTAACTGATGGAAGCAACACTAATACTGTATGAAGTATATGATTCACTTATAGAAGTGAGAAAATTCCTGATAGAAGTGAGGAAATTCCTGATAGAAGTAAAAAAGAACGGTAGGAAATGAAAGCCTTACTGAACCAAATAAACAATTATGAGTTACTCACGTTTTAACTTATAACTAACAACTTATAACTAATAGACATTGGCAAAGATTGGAATAAATATAGCAACAGGCAGTTTGCAACAGGCAGAGATGATAGTAGGAATAGATTTGGGAACGACCAATAGTTTGGTAGCAATCATTCATCCTGAGACCAAGAAACCAGTTGCACTAAAGGAACATGGCACGAGTAGTTTGGTGCCAAGTATTATTCATTTTGATGATTATGGCAATGCAAGCGTTGGAGAGGAAGCTAAACAATATCTAGAGACAGAGCCTCAGAATACCATCTTCAGTGCTAAGCGTTTGATGGGTAAAAGTTATAATGACGTAAAGAATAACGCCAACTTTTTTACTTATAAAGTAATTGATGATAACACAGATAGTTTGGTAAAAGTGCAAGTGGGCAATCAGTTTTATTCACCCATAGAACTTTCTTCTTTTATATTGAAAGAGTTGAAGCAACGGGCAGAGCACATTTTAAAAACACCTGTAACCAAAGCTGTCATCACTGTACCCGCTTATTTTAATGACTCTCAACGTCAGGCTACAAGGGACGCAGGTAAGTTAGCTGGACTTGATGTATTGCGTATAGTAAATGAACCAACGGCAGCTAGTCTGGCTTATGGTTTAGGATTAGAGAAAGACGACGAGCGTACCATTGCTGTATATGATTTGGGTGGCGGAACATTTGATGTTTCGATACTAAAGATAACCAACGGTATATTCGAAGTACTGAGTACTAATGGGGATACCTACTTAGGAGGAGATGATTTTGACAGGCTGATTATCCAACATTGGTTACAAGAAAAGGGACTAACCGAAGAGGAATTGCATAAGGACAAACAACTTGCTCAAACCCTTCGTTTGATTGCTGAAGAAGCAAAGAAACACTTAAGTAGCAATGAGGTTTTTGAATATACACTTACTTCACTTATACCTAATTCCTTGCACCTTACTACTAACGACTTACGCCTTAGTATCACTGACTTCAATGCACTAATTGCTCCGTTGATTGATAAAACTATTACTAGTTGTGCCGATGCGCTGAAAGATGCAGAACTCACAACCGCCGATATAGATACCATCGTAATGGTGGGCGGAAGTACGCGAGTGCCTGCCGTAAGGAATGCAGTTAGTGCTTTCTTTGGTAAAGAAGTTAATGATTCCGTTAATCCAGACGAAGTTGTAGCATTGGGTGCTGCTATACAAGCGGATGTTTTAGCGGGCAATAACAAAGACTTTCTATTACTAGATATAACACCTTTAAGTCTTGGATTGGAGACTATGGGCGGACTAATGGATGTATTGATTCCGCGCAATTCAAAAATACCTACTAAAGTTGGCAGACAATATACTACCTACAAGGATGGGCAAAGTGGAATGCGGATTTCTGTATTTCAGGGGGAAAGGGATTTAGTAAAAGATAATCGACGTTTGGCTGAGTTTAACCTGACAGGAATCCCAGGTATGCCAGCAGGATTGCCGAAAGTAGAAGTTAACTTCTTAATTAATGCGGATGGTATATTGGTGGTAACCGCTAAGGAACTTCGCAGTGGTGTTGAGCAAAGCATTGAAGTAAAACCTCAATATGGATTGACAGACGCTGAAGTAGAACAGATGTTGCTAGATAGCATCACCCACGCAAAAAGTGATATACAAACCCGTGCCTTAGTAGAAGCCCGTACAGAAGGGGAACAAATATTGACCGTGACAGAGAAATTCCTTACCAAAAATGCCCAGCACATCTCTAAGGACGAGATGTTAGCTACGGCCCAAGCTATGCAAGCATTACAACTAGCTGTTACGATGGAAGACAAAAACCTCATACAAACAAAGACAGAAGAACTCAACGAAGTTACCCGGCCCTTTGCAGAGAGGGCTATGGATGCAGCCATTAGTGGTGCCATGAAAGGGAAAAATATTATGGAATAGGATAGCAAAGGGCGTATTTTATCAGATTCAATCATCTCCTGATACATACCAAACTATCTCCTGATACATACCAAACTATCTCCCGATACATACCAAACCATCTCCTGACACATCCCCTTTGAGGTTCTTTTTTGTTGTTTTGTGCCTTGGTGGAAAAATATCCCATTCTAGCAATAGGCATAAAAAAGAGGCTTTCCAGAATATTCCAGAAAGCCTCTTGTATGAGGTAGATTATTATCTAAGTCATTTAAAACTAGGCGTTACCAAAAATACCTAGACTATTTTGCTTAATTTTCTTTGACGCATAGGCAATTCCTGATGCAGCAAAAATTAAACTCATTCCACCATCAAAAGGAACTATTGGACCACCATCACCAGCAAGACCACCACCAGTTGGTGAGCCAACACCACCAATTCCTGGATCATCGGCAGGACTTTGTGCATTTACTACTGTAAAACACATACCCATTAAAATTGCTAATCCTAACAACTTTGCACTTTTTATTACCTGTTGCATATAGCTTAATATTAATTATTTTTTTAAAGAAAGGTAAGTACTGATGTAGACCAGTACTTACCAATTTATATTACTTAAGGTTGAACTGACAAACTTGATTGGCAAACAACTTTTTTACTTGATGCTTCACTAATTGTTACAGTATAAACACCGCCTGCGAATGTATGGTCTATCCCGATTGCATGAGTACCATTTCCACCTTCGTGAGAAATTATTTTTTCATGAACTTTCTGACCAAGTGCACTATAGATGCTCACAACGTATTTACCAGCAGCCAAACTACCCAATTCTATATTAAGTATTTTACCTCTCAATGGGTTAGGATAGATGTTTACCAATTTAGCGTCGATAGTTGCAACCTTAGCAACATTACTGTAGGTAACGCTTCCCGTTTCGCTAACTACCTTAACACGGTAATAAGTAGTTGAAGTAACATCGTTATCTGTTAAGCTATAAGAAGCAGTAGCTGTGTTCTTAGCAGTTGCCTGACCCACTTTGGTAAAGGTTTTACCATCAGTAGATTTTTCAACTTCGAAGTAAGTAACTTTCTTCTCTCCAACAGTGTTCCAAGTAATGGTTGCTACCTTGTTGCTTAGGCTTGCGCTTGCTTCAACACTGTTTACAGCCAATGTGCCTGGCTTGAAGATGATGCTAAACCTGTTTGCGTAAGTAGCAGCTATCGCAGTATCAACTGTAATATTTATTGAGTTAACCACAAGTGAAAGATCAGTTGTGGTACCTGTTAAATTATCCTTTAGTGCTGGCATAAGACCATTGTAGCCAGAAGCATCAATTTGCAATTGATAAGCTGACCCTGTTAATTTAGATAATGATACTGGAAAAACATCAGTAACTGTAGCAGGCAATCTACCATCAATACTTAAACTCTTGTTCTTATCGTTGATAGTTAGATTATCATTAGCACCACCAAATTTAACGGCATCTTGAACACCGTAAGTATTACCAAAGCTTTCGTTGAAGGCTAAAGCAGCACCATCAACCATTTGATAAGTATCAGCAGATTGCTTTAATAAACTAATGTAAATCTTACTTAATGGTTTAGATACCCCAAATACTTTAGCTTTTGAAGAACCTGAGACTTTTGCACCTTCATTAAATATTACTTGTGGTGAAGTAGCACTTGCCAATACAAACACAGCTTGACCAGCCTGTATAATACCTGTTGAATAAACACCAGTGTGAGTTGCAGATCCAGAGTTTGCATTAAAAGCAATATAGTTACCTACCGATGCTGAAGTTGGATCGTAGTACCAATATGAACCATTTAAATTCTGAGTAGCATTAAACACAGTATTAACATTTCCTGTTTGGGTAGCCAAAACGCCAGTACCCCAAAGTACAGGACAAGCATAAGGATTAGTAATGATATTGTAAGAACCTGAAGCATTGTTTAAAGCACCAGCAGCCGAAGTAATTGCGGTACCATCTGCTGCCGTTCCTGTAACACCAGTAAAGTTATAAGTAACAGAACCAGTAACCAACTTACCAGTTGCACGAAGCGTAGTTGCATTATACATCAAAATACTTCCACCTACAGTTATTAATGCAGTCTTTTCCATATTAAAGGTTCTATCACCTCTTATGCCAATTACATACGCTTGGAAAGGATCGAGGGTAGCCAATTTAGTATTAGGTATAGCAGTAAAAGCATCAGCAGCATTAGAGAAAGTAAATGCAGATGAAACACCATTAATACTGTAATCTAAACCAGAAGTACTATTAAATGTTGGTGTGTTGTAGTAAGTTTTAGTAGCATCACTAGCACTAGGCCCTGTGATAAATATACCATAACCATTTTTAGTGAAACTACCATTTTCTTGCCAGTTAGTGAAAATACTACCATTAATAATTGGGTTTGAAGTATAAGTAGTTGAATTGTACACCTGAGAAGAAAGAACACGATTACCTCTGAAACCGTTAGGGAAATAACGCTCAACAGTAACATTACCTGCTATTTGACCTGTACCAACAACATCGACAATAGCAGTACTATCAATTGAAGTTGATTTGAGGGTAACATTATTATTGGTAGTTAATGTTCCAGAAGAGAGTACAAACTTATTTAAGATGTTTAAACTGCTTCCAGCAGGAACTGAAACTGTACCAGCAATACCCAATGCAGCAATAGTACCATTACCAGTAACGGTTTTAGCTGTACCAGTAAAAGAGAACTTATTTGGATTTAAGAAAGTTCCCAAACTAGATATAGCTCCATTTAACACAAGGTTTCCAGGGAATACATAATCATTGTCCAGTAAAATTGTATCTCCAGCAGGTAACGTTAAGGTTACAGGAGGATTTGCAGATGTAAATTCATACGCATTGTTAAAATTAAAATGCGTATTAACACTTGCATAAGCTAATATTCCAGCTGCACCATAAGCTATTGTTCCACTGTTAGTCAAGTTACCCGTGTTGGCAACTCCACCACCATACGTCAAAGTACCGTTGATGGTTGTTGTGGTGTTGTTAGCAATGTTTACTGTACCACCAGCACTCATAGTAAGGTTATTCAAAGTTTGGTTAGTATTTAAATTGAAATAACCACCAGATGAAGTAATATTACTTGTTACTGCTAATGCCCCGTTGTTGTTAAATACGCCACCAGTAACATTAATGGTATTGTTTGTAACAGATACTGTACTGCTTGCAGCATTGGTAAATGTACCCGCATTTAATACTAGGTTAGCAGCAGTCACATTAAATGTCGCATTATTGTTGATAGTTGTACCCCCAGTAGTTAAGGCTGTAGAGCTACTATATGTGAAAGTACCATTATTAGTAACAGTACCGCCAGTATTGGTAAATGTACCTGTAATGGTTAAAGTAGCACCTGCATCTATTAACAATGTACCAGAAGTAATAGAAAGACTAGCTAATGTTTGGTTGGTTTTAATTTCTAAAACACCATTATTACCATTAACTATTGCGCTGTTTGTAGCAGGTAATGTATTTCCACTTGTATAAGCTAAAACTAATTTACCACTAGATACAGTAGTTGTACCAGTAAAGGTATTTGCATTGCCAAGAGTTAATACATTAGAAGCGTTGTTGTTAGCGGTTAAAGCTAGATTGATTTTACCATTAATTGTAGCATTATAAGTTGATAAAGTACGGTTAATAGTGGTACTTGTACCAAAGTTTCCACCGGTTGTGCCAGCACCTTCAATACTCAAAGTTTTATAAACAGGGTTGTTGGGATCCTCGAAGAATACAGGGAAACCTGTTGCTAGTAAAGCTGGAGTGATTGATTTGCCACTTGGAGGAGTCAGTGCTAGAACAGTACAAGCGTCACCACTAACTGTAGCAGATGATGTACCTGATACTACAGTTCCGTAAGGTATGCCAGCACCAAATACCAATGTACCGTTTGATGTGTATCCAACTACATCACTTGCTTTAACCGTTACAGAAGAACTAGTAACAGCATAACTAGGCAACATCAAACTACCATTAAAGAAGCCCTCACCATGAAGAGTAGTAGCTGTTTGAGTTGTGTTCAAATCTATAGTATTGATAGAAGAAACAGTTTCATTGCTTCCTCTCAAATCAATTACTGGATAACCAGTAGCACCTGTCCAAAATACAACGTCAGTACCAGCAGGTAGGGTATTATCACCACCACCTAATACCAATGAAGCATTGTTACCGTACATCAAAGTAGAACCAGTGTAGGTATTCTTTCCACCAAAGTAAACGTTACCTTTACCAGAAGTACCGTATCCAACAGTATTAGAGAAATTAAGTGCTTTTGTATTACCACTTATAGAACCCATATACTTAATTAAGTTTCCATAAACGCTAGCTCCTGTTGGCCCTACAGTAACCACTGTACCAGTTGGTAACACAATATTGCTAGCGATAGAGATAGGGAATATAGAAGCTGGGGCAGTATACGATTCAGCGCCAGTGAAGTTAAGATTCGATCCTGATGGAGCATTCCAAATAAGTGTATTAGAAGCACTAGAACCGAATGGATTGTTTGCTTTTAAAGCAATAGTAGAGAAGTAAGAAGTAGAGCCATTGCTACCTAAAGTAATAGTACCACCAAAATTTGCAGTGTAATAATTGGTAGCCGCTGAAGTTGCAGTAGCACTACCAACAGTTAGAGTACCTGAAGTACCTAATTGATTGATAGCAAGGTTGCTACTAGAGGCTAAAGGACAAGCTATAATGCCAGAACCATTAATATCAATTTCTGGAGTAGAACTAGTTAAAGTTAAAGTACCTGTACCAGTTACAGTATATCCTGTAGTATTTAAAGAAAGACTAGGCATACTATGAGCACTACCTACGGTGACAGTTGAAGCTGTACCATTAAGTGCAGCGGCATAACCATCAGTCCAACTTGCAGATGGAGCCACGGCTGCTGAGATTGCCCAATTGTTAGTTGCCTCCCAAGAAGCGGAACTAACACCACCACGGAAATAAAGACTAATACTTATTACTACACCGGCTTGAACAGCACTTGTTAATGATCCAGAAGTGGCAGTAACCGAATAAGAACCTGTTGTACCAAATTGCAAATTAGCAAAAGTGGCCAAACCACTAACGGGAGTGGCAGCTAGTGTACCTGAAATGCCAGAAGGAGTTGAAGCGATAGATACAGAAGTAGAGTACGTTAAATCGTAGTTACCATTTGCATCTTCTGCTTGTACAGTAACAGAAGGATTCAAAACAACATTCACATTTTCTGAACCAGGTGCAGCTATATAAACTAGTTTAGTACCAACAACACTGATAACACCATTGCCAGCACCAGAATTAATGCTTGATTGACTTGTTGCCAACACGTTACCCGTTACGGTAACATTACTAGGTGTTAGTGCAAACCCAAGTACCGAACCGCTCAATGTATTTTTTAAAGTGGCAGGAGATACAGAAGGGTTTAACCAAATGTTTAACGTATAAGTTTTGGTGGTGTTATTTGCTACATTACCTAACGCACCAACAGTAGTTGGGAAGCTAGAAAAAGTAATAGTAGAAGCCCCTACAGTACCTGTAATTGAGTTGCCAGCATCATCTGTAAGTGTCGCACCTGAAATTACACCAGCCCAACCAGAAATAGTATTTGTACCGCTTTGAGTGATTACGATTTGAGAAATTAGTGAGTTAACGCCTGTATTTGTATAATCACTATGATAGGTAAAACTATAAGCTGCAACAGCCGAACCAGATGTATTTGCTACAGAAGAGATAGTTGCAGCTGCAGTGCTAGTTGCTATGGTAGATGTTGCTGTGGGAGCAGCAATATTTAATGAGTTAGCCCCATTGAAA
>JANYEX010000256.1 GCA_025359725.1 Chitinophagaceae bacterium
TTAGATTTGATGTTAGTAATACTAAATACCAAAGCAGTATTACATACAAAACTATCTGCTTATCCTACATTGGCAATGGCGATACAAAAGAAGTCGGTATTCAAATTCTAGCATATTCCAGTTACAAACCGGTTTGACTAATAAGCACGAGTGACCAGCTTCGCTGAACACTTGCTAGCTGAAAAGATTTACGATTTTATGCAGTAAACGATTCTTTACCAACCTTTACAATGTTTTTAAGTTCATCTTGTAAGAACCCTTTTAGGCTAAGGTCTTCATCGAGTAATGGCCAATGAACGCCCGTGCCATCGGCTATCAGTTCGTATTTCAAAAGTTCTTTTTGTTTAGCCATTGCCAATGTAGGATAAGCAGATAGTTTTGTATGTAATACTGCTTTGGTATTTAGTATTACTAACATCAAATCTAATTCTGGGTGTAAATCAATTGCTTTTATTCGTATCCCATCTTCAAATATCAGTCTTTCTATTGTGTCGAAGTTATTAGGAGAAGTATTCATTCCATTTTAATTTAAATGTTTCATTATTATCTATAGCTAATGCTAAAATGTCTTTTATTTCTTTGTGATTAAACCCCACCATATAAGCGATTTTAATTTCCGGCTCTAGCCATATCTTACCAGTTGCGTTTCCTTTTGTAACGTGTATATGTATCGGCTCACTCCTATCGCCACTGTAAAAGAAAAACCTAAAACCGTTAACCGTTAGTATAGTGGGCATAATGTCTCAAATATAGGTATCCTTTTTGTTATTCTGGTAGAACATAAAAATCATATCCCCTACGCCCTATTTCTACAAATAATTCACCACATGGCTCTCTTTACTTTCTTTATTCCTTCGGGGATGTCGGCGGCATTCGCCCGCTACCCAAGTAGATATTAGCGATTAGCGTGCGGCAGTGGGAAAGGATGCAAGAAGCGGGCTACAGGTTTCAAGTTGCTGGAAAGCAGTGTGTTGTAATGGGTTTGACCAAAGGGTAGCACCCTGCATCCATTCATACCTTAGCATCGGCGATAAGCAAGACGTGAGCCTTGCTCAAGCTCCCTATTTTAAGCACTACTGCCTAGATGGGTGTATTTTACCACAAGGAACACAAAGGATTTTAGCGTATTCCAGTTACAAACTGGTTTGACTAATACACGCAAGTGATCCTACGGAAGACTTGTGCGAGTGGGACCAATATACAACCCTACAAACAAAAAAGCAGCCACCTCCCAAAGGAAGTAGCTGCAAAACTATCTTAACCAAAGTTTCATTTACTTAGACCTTGCCGATTCGCCAAAAAACTTAAAGACAAAACCTGCCGTTGCTGCACCCAATAGGGGTACGATGATAAATAACCACAATTGGCTTATTGCCCAACCACCTACAAAAATAGCTTGGCTAATGCTCCGTGCAGGGTTAACAGAGGTATTGGTGACGGGTATGCTGATTAAATGTATCAATGTCAAACATAACCCAATGGCAATACCGGCGAAACCGCTAGGGGCTTTCTCATAGGTAGAACCCAGTATGACAATCAAGAAAATAAATGTCATCACAAATTCAGTGACCAAGGCAGACAGCATATTGTACCCACCTGGTGAATGCTCGCCGTAACCATTGGCTGCAAAATCGCCGATGGGCTTGCCGTTGCCCGTTGCAATAACGTACAACACGGCTGCCGCTAGGATGGCTCCCAATATTTGCGCAGCGATATACGGCAATAAATCCTTGCCATCGAACCTGCCTGCAACAAACAATCCTACCGATACGGCGGGATTAAGGTGCGCACCTGAAATATGCCCGAGCGAATAGGCAATGGTTAGCACCGTTAATCCAAATGCAAACGATACGCCCACAAAGCCAATGCCCAAACTGGGGAAGCCTGCTGCCAATACTGCACTGCCGCAACCGCCCAACACTAACCAAAAAGTACCAATAAACTCCGCCGTTAATTTTTTCATGATTAATTTTTTTTTGATGATACAATATCTCACTAAAGTAGGGTATTGTGAGCAATGAAGGCGTTGCTTTGATAGGATTCAATTATTTTGCCCCTGTGGAAACAATTACTAACAAGGATGCTTTGATGATTGAAAGGCTGATATGGCAACTATCTAAGCAAAGCCACAAGTGAAACACTTGCGGTAGCAGCTAGTTCGTGCGGCACCCTGATTTGACTTGCGGCAGCGGGGGAAATTCTAGCATATTCCAGTTACAAACTGGGTTCACTAATAAACACGAGTGACCAGCTTCGCTGAACACTTGCGCCACTACTTTTCAAGCATTTGTTAGGGTGTATTTACACTAATTGCGCTGCTTTGTTTGATAAAGGTAGTTTATTGATTAATTTACTGATACTTGTTAGGGTGGTATTTGCAATTTGGTGTAAAGCCT
>JANYEX010000274.1 GCA_025359725.1 Chitinophagaceae bacterium
GGTTTATTAATGATTATTAATACCTAATTAACGTTAATAAACCATTCTTAACAGTTAATCCGATACTAATTAACGTTAATAAACCATTCTTAACAGTTAATTCGATACTAATTAACGTTAATAAACCATTCTTAACAGTTAATTCCGTACTAATTAACGTTAATAAACCATTCTTAACAGTTAATAAACCTCTCTTAACAAGAAATAAACCCTGAATTGGATGCTAATAATGGCGCTGATTGTCTTTTTTTGAACCGCGCTATATAAAACAAAGAATAATACAACAGTCATAATATATTGTTAAAATTTATAACTGCTGTTCGAATACCTTACTAATGCGTTCACTTTACACAAATGTTATAACGAGCATCTTTAAAATAAAGCTATATGGAAAACACACTAAGCATACCCGATTTAGCCTCAGAATTTGATTTGTACCAAAAAAATGCAGTTGCTATTTTTATAGCCAAAGCAGTAGCTTATGGCATTCTATCGGCTGCTATCACCAATTTGGCGCCAATGACCGCAAAGTGGAATGGATATGTTTCTGCCTGCGAAATGGATAGTACCAAAGGGGTTAGTGCCACCGAGAACAGAAATTTGTATCAGCCCATTTATGCTGCTGCCATACGGAGTATCATAGAACTTTATTTGTTGGACAATGTGGATGTGCTTCCTGCAGATGCACTTACTTTAAACATACATACATCAACCGGTAAAAAAACATCTATTCCTGCACCCACAAGCACCGTTATAGCAAAGGTGAAGTATATGGAAGCATTGGCTATGTATTTTTTATTTACTGATAGCGTTTCGGGCAAGAGGAAAAGGCCAAAAGGGGTGGTATTTGTAGAGCTGGCTTATATAGTAGATGTGGTACCGCCACTATCGGTAGCCGTTTGTATGGGACGTGTTTTTGTAAATAGGTCTAATAATAAAGTTACGTTTGCCAGTACCGATGTAGGCAAAAAGGCTTATTGTTTTGGAAGGTATGTAAACAGCAATGGCAAGTGTGGTCCTTGGTGCGCCATGTTTAGTGCCACCATCATATAGGGGGTTTTAAAATAAATTGTATTGCAAAGGCAAGGAGTATCGAATAAAGAATGCTTCTTGCCTTTTTTAATTTAAAAAAAATAAAATAATCATTATGAAAAAGGAAGAAACTATTGCTGCAAAGCCTACAACAGTGGCTAAGGATGGCTTGAAGGGCAATGTAAAACAGGTGAAACAAAGCAGGTATAAGGCATTTACACGATTTGGGAAGGTGTATATGGGCGAGCCGGAGGGAACTGAATATGAAAAATTAAGCTTTATTGATTCCTACACAGAAGCGGGTGCCAAGACGGAGAATGTAAAATATAATGTAAATGGTGGAAAAGATATAATTACCTATAATGAGCAAGAATTGCCTATTCTGGATAGAGGCTATATGATGGGGGGGCTTTATAATGGCGAGAAGGTGACAACGTATAATGAGAATGGGGATATGTTGCTTTATCAAGTTTTTAATAGAGAGGGGAACGTGTCGTTTTACTTTCAAAACACGTACGATGAGGGGGGAAGATTGTTGGAAGAGTTTACGGATATGAATAATAAGGAACTTGAAAACCGTAAAACCACGCGCACTTATAACGATGAGGGACATTTGATAGAACTCATCATGACAGAAGGCGACAAAATAAACAAATGGGTAAAGTATAGGCTAAATTTCAAAGGCAACCCAATAGAACAAGATGAATTAAACCCGGATGGCAGCATCATCAAGACAACAAAATATCGCCATCTCTATGATAAGAATGGGGACAGGAAGCCTACACCGCCTTACATACCCGTGGATAAAGAAGATGTGTATCAGGTAAAATCAGAAAACGACCATCACGGCAACTGGATAAAGAAAATTACTTATTTTGACGAGAAACCTGTAAGCGTTTTTATCCGGGAGATAAGCTACTATGGGGAGGAGGAGAGAAAGCCTTTTCTGAGTCAGGATGAATTTTTTAATTTGCCCTTAAACCTGAACAATGAGTTATCGAACCCAATAACCAAAGAGGAATGGGAGGCTTGGTACACGGCAAGGGAAAAGAAGGAAGACATTATTTTTACCGAAGCAGAAGCATTATGGTTGGCAGAAAGAAGTGCTAATGCGGAATTTTTTCCTAATGTGCCTTTTTACTTGCTAAGAAATAAGGTTTATCCATCGCAACTAACGTACGACGAAAATGTAGATGCCATTGCATTATTGGGTGAGCTGGTAGCAAATATGAATGCGGTGGTGCTTAGTAAATACATGATTAATCATGAGAGTAACGTAATTAAATATACCCTTACGTTTAAAGACCATCCTGGTTATATGGTTTATGCAACGCAAATTCAGGAATATGATGCTGAGGAATTTGATGTGCCTGCATTTATTGAGGATTATCATGATGATACACACCATGTTTATATAAGTCAAATTGTTGTTTTAATGCCTAATGAAAACTCTAGCAAGCGGGATGAATGGGCAATAGAAGAACCATTAAGGGACTATATTGACAAATGTACGTTGGAAACAACACCCGAAAGACCAGAACAGCCCATTATATATATGGTAGAAGTGACGGCTAAAGGAGAATTCATGCTACAATCGCACGATGTAAAAGAAGACTTTGAGATAGAAGACTTGGATGTGCAGTATGGGTTTGGGTTTGAGCGTTTTCATGATGATTTGATGGATCGGTTTAAAAATGAAAGCAAGGGATTGGTTTTGTTTCATGGATTACCAGGAACAGGCAAAACTTATTACATACGCCACCTATTAAAAGAAATATCCGAAGCAAATAAAAAAGTAATTTATATGCCGCCAAACATGGTGGATTATTTGGTTGATCCAGGATTTATGACATTCCTGTCGCAAACAGTTACCCGACTTTCTGCACAAGGGGAATTTTGTGTGTTGTTGATAGAAGATGCGGAGCCATTGTTGGCATCGAGAGAAAGCAACACGAGAATACAGGGCGTTACCAACCTGTTGAACATGACAGATGGCTTACTGAATGATGTACTTAAACTACAGATTATCTGTACCTTTAATGTAGAACTAAGGCAATTGGATGCAGCCCTACTAAGACCGGGAAGATTGATAGCACGGAAGGAGTTTAAGGCATTGGGAGAGATAGAAGCAAACCTATTGGCACAGAGCTTAGGTATAAAACACCACTTTACCGAACCCGCTACTTTGTCTGAAATATATGCGATGTTGAAGAATAAAAATACGCTGATACATGATGAGTATTAAGCTAGTTGCTGGTTGCTAGTTACTAGTAACTAGCAACCAGCAACTAGAAACCTGTAACCTGTAACTGGAAAATAATCAATAGTACAAAATGGAAAATAACGAAGAGACAAATAAGGCATCTGATGCAACAGATAATTTACTGAATGGCATATTTGGTGATAAGCCAGTAGCTGCAACACCTACCGATGTAGAAAAAGAAGGCTTGAAAGGAAAGGTGAAGCAGGTGAAGCAATTGTACTATAAAGCTTTTGAAAAAGAAGGGAGGGTTTATTTATCCAACCAAGAAGTAAATTCTTATGATAAAAAGAACATACGAATAACATTTGATGAGAAAGGAACTAAGCGACAATATGCTGAACTATACCCAAGCTTTGATAGGACTGTTTATAATTACAATGAGGATGGGGTGGAAACAGATATAACCAGTTATAATTTGCCCGAAGTGGTTTCGTTTAGTATTATAAATAAGGTTGATGAGGAGGGGAATATAATAGAACAGATATCTTATGACCAAAATAATAAGATAACATCAAAAACTGTAAATGTATATGAAACAAAGGGGTTGCCGGGTAATGTAAAAAGGTATGGGGAGGATGGTGAGCTACAAGGTGATACAGAAATTATGTATAATGCTAATGGACAGCGGACAGAAATAAAATCATTTGATAAAACAGGGAAGCTTCATCATTGGAATAAATATAATTACAATGAAAAAGATCAGATGATTGAAAATATTACCCTTGATGAAGAGGGTAAGGTGAAAGAAGTTACTTCGCTAGAAGGATGCTATGACGAGGAAGGAAATTTTAGTTGGGATAACAGATATGGTCGGAAGAAAAAAGAGGAAGACCTATACACCAATAAAATAGAAGTAGATGAACATGATAATTGGATAAAGAAAATAATATGCTATCGCAACATTGCCATCTTTGTTTATATAAGAGATATAGAATATTTTGATGAACCTGCCAAGCCAAGCATCACCATAGCAAATAGTTTCTTTGATTTACCACTCAATATTGCTGCCATAACCACAGAACAGGCAAGTGGGGCTGATATAGAGAAATTAAACATTGAGGAAAAGGGAACGCCAACAGAGCTAAATACGAAAGATGCAAAATGGCTAGGAGATAAGAGTCCTGTAATTGAAGGGTTTCCGCTGATACCTTATTACTTGCTTACCTATAAAGAGTACCCTTCACAGGTATTTTATCATCATCATGATGTTGATGTACTTGCATTAATGGAAGAACTAAAAACAGACATGAATGCAGCCGTTGTAAATAGTTATGAAACTTATAGCGATAACAATGGTGAAACCTTGGTAAGATATACCTTAAGTTTTCCTAAAAGCCCAGGCTACATGCTACATGCAGTAAATATATCTACACAGGATGCGGACAGTTATGAAGTTCCAGATTTTATTCACGAACACCATAACCACGGCTTTGACGGGGTGGTTCATGTTAGTCAGCTTATATTATTAAAACCAAGCGATGCATCAGGCAAAAGGGATGAATATGGGTTTGAAGAGGATTTTAGAAACTGTATAGAAAAATGCACTATTAAAAGAGTGCCTAGCAAGCCACATATCTATATGGTGGAAGTAACCGCTCAAGGAACATTTGGCCTTCAATCGCACCCTGCTAAGGATAATTTCGAAATACTCGATTTGGATATACAGTATGGTTATGGCTTTTCTAAATTTCATCATAGTCTGATGGCTCGTTTTAGAAACGAAAATCAAGGATTAGTCTTATTTCACGGTCTGCCAGGAACAGGAAAAACCTATTATATAAGGCACTTGCTAAGAGAGATGGCCATCAGCAATAAGATAATCATTTATATGCCTCCAAACATGGTAGACCATTTGGTAGAACCAAGTTTTATGACTTTCTTATCCAATACTGTTTCAGATTATTCTGCGGATGATCAGTTTTGCGTATTGCTAATTGAAGATGCGGAACCATTGCTTGCCACACGCGAAACCAGCGGAAGGATTCAGGGGATTACCAACCTATTAAACATGACGGATGGCTTGCTTAATGATATGCTGAAACTACAGATTATTTGCACTTTTAATGTTGATTTAAAGGAATTGGATGCTGCATTACTTAGACCAGGAAGACTGATTGCTAGAAAAGAGTTTAAGGCATTACAAGAGTTGGATGCAAATCTATTGGCGCAACGGTTGGGCATCAAACATCACTTCTCCGCTCCTGCTACCCTATCAGAAATTTATGCTTTATTGAAGAATAAGGGTACATTGATACATGATGACTACTAAGCTAGTTATGAGTTATGAGTTAGTCATAACTCATTTTTACTTTACAAATACATAAAATAAGAATACTTAATTCAATAACAAATTGCACTCTTTTAGCAGCTTTTGTTTGTCAATGGCTACTGTACCTACTTCTTCGCAAACTAAACCGCCTGCAATATTTGCCATCTCGGCTGCTAGTTTCATGTCTTTTGTGGTGGCATACACCAATGATGCAACAGCAATAACAGTATCCCCTGCACCACTGACATCGGCAATAGAACGGATATGGGTAGGTATAATCTCTGATTGATTATTTGATTGATAAAACACCCCTTTCTCAGATAAAGTAATTAAAGAAATAGCGTGTTGTAGCTTTTCTTTTAGCTGTAAATGAATAACGCCTAAAGTGTTGATATTTATCTCATCAATAGAAATATTCAGTCCTTCTTTTACTTCCTTAAGGTTTGGTTTAAAGATGTCAGCACCTTTAAAAGCAAAGAAATTTTTATGCTTGGGGTCAACGGTTGTAATGATATTATGTTGCTGGCACAAAGCGATTGTTTCGCTAATAACTCTGGTGGTAAGTACTCCCTTATTATAATCTTCGAATATGAGTACGGTTGGTTTATTAGTATAAATACAATTTTTTATCTGTTCAAGTAATAAATCTTCTTCTTTGGTAGAAATGTCTTTAGTCGTTTCTGTATCCAAACGCATCATCTGTTGATTACTACCCAGAATACGGGTTTTATTAGTGGTAATTCTGTAGTCAGAAGTAACAAGATAGTTAGTATTGATGTTCTGACTATTATATAATGTGGTCAATTGTTCTCCATCGGTATCGGCTCCAATAACAGAAATAATAAAGGTAGTAGCACCCAAAGCAACAGTGTTTAGGGCGACATTGCCTGCACCACCAATACGTTGCTCTTTGCGTTGTACTGCAACTACAGGAACAGGTGCTTCGGGTGAAATCCGTTCTACTTTACCAAACAAATAAGTATCTAACATTACATCACCTACTACCGCAATCTTGATGTTGCTAAAATTTTTGAAGAGTTGCTCAAAATCCATTACTACGCTTTTGTTTTATTATTTGCGACCGCAATATAATATAATGGGATACCTATAAGGGTAATAATAAGTCCGGGCCATGTAAATTCGGGTTTATAAGCAATCAACAACCCACAAAAACTAATGCCCATAACTATATACATAGCTGGTAAAACGGGATAACCAAATGCCTTGTAAGGACGTTCTGCATCTGGTCTTTTCTTCCGAAGAATAAATATGCCTACGATGGTGAGTACATAAAATATTACTACTACAAAAGAAATCATATCCAATAAGTCGCCATATCTTCCACTTAAACAAAGCAAAGTAGCCACAATACATTGTGCCCACAATGCCCATTGGGGTACTAAGTTCTTATTTAATGTACCTGCTTTTTTAAAGAAAAGACCGTCGTTTGCCATTGTATGATATACACGGGCACCAGCTAATATCAATCCATTGTTACAACCAAAAGTAGAAACCATAATCATTAACGCCATGACTACTGTACCCACATTACCAAAGATTACCTTGGAGGCAGCTACTGCAACCCTATCTTTTTCTACATGTGCCAATACATCTAGCGGAAGCACCGATATATAAACCAAATTTATTGATACGTAAATGAGGGTAACTATCAGCGTACCCAAGAAGAGGCTAAGCCCGATGTTGCGTTGTGGATTTTTTATCTCGCCAGCAATAAAAGTTACGTTATTCCATGCATCGCTACTAAAAACAGAACCAACCATCGCCGCAGCAATGCCACCCATTAAGGCAGCACCAGCAATAGGTGTAATAGTAAACCCTAGGGATGAATGGCAATTATCTACAAGTGTTGCCTTGGTGGCAGCCCAAGTATTTGCCCAGTTGTGTTGCCACACTTCGGGTTTAAAAACAACAAAGCCCGCTATAATTAATCCAAACAAAGAGATCAATTTAGTACTGGTGAAGATATTTTGAATCCATTTGCCCCCTTTCACCCCCTTGGTATTTGTGTAAGTAAGGAAAGTAATTAAGACTATGGAAACCACTTGCGCCGCGCTAATAGAAAAGAAAGTAGTAGCCCCACAACTATTAACCCCTGTAGCAATCTTTAGTAGTTTATTATCCTCGCTTAGTGCAGGTATAAGATACGCAGCAAACTTAGAGAAGGCAACCCCTACAGCAGCAATAGTACCTGTTTGAATAACTGAAAAAAAACTCCAACCGTATAAGAATCCAACCAAAGGGTTATAACTTTCCTTTAGATAAACATACTGTCCACCTGCTTTTGGAAACATGGCACTCAGTTCGCCATAACTCAATGCAGCCGTTAGCGTCATAAAACCAGTAATAACCCAAACGGCTATTAGCCATCCAGCACTACCCACATTTCTTACTATATCTGCACTAACGATGAATATGCCTGATCCAATCATGCTACCAGCAACAATCATGGTAGCATCTGCCAAGCCTAGTGTGGGTTTGAAGTTTGTATTGCTCATAAGCGTGTATTAAAAATCCCATCCTGATAATAAGATGGGATTTGAAGATAATAAAAAAGATGATTTGACCTTATTTTTTGTTTTTGTATTGCTCGTTTAGCCCTTTAATCAAGTCGTTAGTAATGTTATAAGCAGAATCTTTATAATACAACAAATCTGCAGAATTTGAAATAATAAAAGAATAAGTTTTGTCCTTATTGTACTCCTTTAGGTAGTCTTCAATCTTTTTCTTCACATCTTGCAATTTCTTAAAACTCTCTTCTTGCATTTCTTGCGACTTAGCTTGTTCGTCTTGTTGATAATCTTTTTCTCTTTGTGCAATATCCTGTTGTGCTTTTGCTAGTTCTGTTTGAGACATACTTTGCCCCTTCGATTGATATTCTTTTACCTTGGCAACATAAGCATCTTTCTTTGCTGCTAAATCACTTCTTTTCCGTTGCTCAGAGCTACCAAGTTCTTTTGCTATCTCCTTATAGTAATCAAAATTACTTTGGAGGGAGTCCATTTCAAAATAAGCAATCTTAAAGCCGCCGCCTTGTTTTGTAATTCCGCTTGATGTGCTAGAAGCTGTACATTTCTTACAAGTAGAGAAATGCAGGTAAAAAAGAATTGCAACTGCAATACTTAAAACGATATTTAATACTAGGGTTAAATTTTTCATGCGCTATTATTTTGCGCTAATGTACAGGCAAAAAACTAAGTATTGATTTATCCGTTACAATTCAACATTAATTTAGCAAAGGATTTTAATAATTAATGAATTTAGAAAGCAAATAGTAGCAATATGGCAGAGTTAAAATTGTTTATGATCTTATTGGGTTGTAGGGTTAAGGGTAGGCATACGGAACAACATGATATTTTCTTTGGCGTTGGAAATTCAATAAAAGAAATAATTCCAACTATCAATTCTTTTTGGCCAGAAGCAAAAGGTAGAATACATATTGATGCATGGCGAGAAGTAACCAACGTAGATAACTACCAAATAAGTGTAACTCAAAAAGGGGAGGTTAATGTATTGCCAATTTTAACTCAACAAAAGCTATTCTTCTTAAATCTTGGTGGTTATAAAAGAAATGAATTTGAAGAATACCATTATAAAATGCTAGCTGTTAGTAAAAGTATTGCCGATGCTTCAAAACAAGCTAAACAAACAGCATTCTATAAGCATATTGGTTTTGATACTGCCCCATCGCATATTGATGATAAGTATGGTATTGATGTTGATGAGGTTTATGAAGTAAAAGATATTCTACCTATTGGAATGAATAATAAATACTCAATTGTTCTAACACTGGCAGAATCTGGTGCGGAGGACGAAATGCATCTTGGATATTTTAAACTCGACTCTTTTTGATTGAAACCTGCCAATAATAAGAAGGCCACCAGTAGAAACCGGCGGCCGTTATCCTATAAAAACCAAAACCAAGAGTTGGAGTGTGCGACGTTAATCAAGCTACACTATCAAATATGTTTATTAAGATTCATTAATTTGTAAAACAAGTAGGTGATTTAGAATTTATTTTGAATATAACAACAATGCTTAAGGATGCGAATATAATAACATTTTTTAAAAATAGAATACAATGCTTTTTTTTTATAATAAAAAGTTTTTTACTTACAAAAGTAAGCAATGGCTGAATTACTAATATGGTAAAACAAAGGCTTTAATCAGAACTATTTTTAAGATACTTTTGCGCCACGAAAAAAAGAATATGTACACTATTAATATATCATTTGAACAGAAGCGTTTAGAGCCTATAGTATTGGAGAACATTGGCTCTGGGGATAGTTTATTAGAGATACTTTTAGATAATAAAATTGAATTGCACCACAATTGTGGTGGAGTTTGTGCTTGTAGCACTTGTCACTTATATCTTGAAAATGGGGAAGAGTTTGTAGAAGAATTATCAGACAGAGAGGAGGACTTTATTGACCGAGCCGTTAACCCTAGAATCAATAGCCGCCTCGGATGTCAATGCGTTCTACAAAAAGGCACTGGCACAATAAATATTCTTTTACCAGACCAAACACAATTTTTAGGAGAGTAGTATTAAACTAAACAAAACATTTATGACTCATTTTGAACCACCGATACATTGGAGCGATCACGAAGATATTGCCATGAAATTACATGAACGTTTTGGCGACGATTTCAACGAAGGGAAAATATACAGAATACGTTTTACAGATTTGTTAATCTGGGTATTAGAGATTCCCAACTTTGCTGGCACTAAAGAACAAAGTAACGAAGGGCATTTGGAAATGATACAGAGCAAATGGGTTTACGAATGGCGCGATAACCAAAAATAATACAATCTAAACTATTGAATAAGATAACTGCATTCTTACGTCTTGCACGCTGGTCTAACCTGCTTTTTGTTGCACTGACACAATGGATGTTTATCTATTGCATAACCGAACCCATTTTTGGTGCAGCCCATCTTTTGCCAAACATTAATGGCAATTTAATTCCTTTACTAATACTTTCTTATGTTTTAGTAGCTGCTGGTGGCTATATAATAAACGACTATTTTGATCTTAATATAGACCAAATAAACAAACCAGACAAAGTAGTAATTGACAAATACATAGGAAGGCGATGGGCTATCTTCTTTCATTTGTTTTTCACCCTCAGTAGTATTGGAATTGGAATATACATTGATACCAAAACACATATTTACGCTGTGGGTCTTTCCAACTTATTAAATGGTCTCTTCCTTTTTGTTTATTCTTTATCCTTAAAGAAAAAGTTATTAGTGGGTAATATTATGATAGCCTTCTTATTAGCGTGGGTTATAGTTGTGATAACGTGTTGCGAAGCAAATCAGTTTTCTTTTCTTGTACGGAACAAATTAATAAACACCCAAAAACTTCTACGCTATACAATTTTATATGCAGGATTTGCCTTTATCATCAACCTAATAAGGGAAGCAGTTAAAGACATGGAAGACGTAGAGGGCGATAGACGTTATGGTTGTAGAACAATGCCAATTGCGTGGGGCATAAATGCCACCAAAGTATTTGTCGCGGTATGGTTGGTAGTACTAATTGCCATCCTATCCTTGTTACAGTTTTATGCTTTTCAGTTACAGTGGTGGTTCTTTTCGCTCTATTGTATCGTAGCCATCATAGCACCGTTGATTCGAATCTTCAGAAAGCTTTCTATTGCCCAAACCCCTAAAGACTACCATTCTATCAGTTCATTGATAAAAATAGTGATGCTCACAGGCATTTCATCAATGATATTTTTTAAGATATATGGTTAATTATAATTGACAATTTACAGTTGTTAATTGTCAATTATAAACTATTAATTAAACTAATATTTATGTCTATTATTCTTGCCTCTCAGTCTCCACGTAGAAAACAATTGTTAGAGTGGGCTGAAATCTCTTTTGACGTTATTGTAAAAAGTACTGATGAAAGCTATCCCTCTATCCTCGCCATTGAAGAAGTTCCTGTACACATAGCTCGTGAAAAAGCAGTTGGGGTAAGTAAATTCATCACTAACAATCATCCAGAACATATTGGAAAAACAATTCTTGCTGCTGACACTGTGGTGGTACTTGGCAATAAGATTATTGGCAAACCTACCGACCGCAATGATGCAATCAATATTCTAAAATCTCTTTCTGGTCAGCGTCATGCAGTTATTACAGGCGTTGTTTTATTGACCAAAGAAAAAGAAATTGCCTTTGCTGATACTACTTATGTTACCTTCCACCCAATTACCGATGAGCAGATTGTTTTTTATATAGATAAATACAAACCTTACGACAAAGCTGGTGCTTATGCCATACAAGAATGGATTGGTGTTGTTGGTATTAAATCTGTAGAAGGTGATTTTTATAATGTAATGGGGTTACCAGTTAGTAGGGTAGTGCAGGAGCTAAATCAGTTATGAGTCGTAAGGTTTAAGGCTTAAGTTGTTGGTAACAGGTTGTTGCATATAAGTTTTGTTTTTGTTTTACTTGTGCCTTTTACCTTACAACTTACGACTTTTTCAAAACTTTCTATTATGAATGAAAAGCTTCTACAGTTCGTCTGGCAGTTCCAGTATTTTAATCGCGATACCTTACTGCTGGAAACCGGTGAGGAGCTTTCTATCATCAAACCCGGATTACATAATACCAACCAAGGTCCCGACTTTTTGGATGCGCACATCAGGATAGATAATGTGCAATTAGTGGGCAATATCGAAATCCATCATCTTTCTTCGGATTGGCAAAAGCATCGCCATAGCACCGATGCTCAATATGGTAATGTGATACTGCATGTTGTGTGGCAGAATGATACTGACATCATCGATATTCGTGGACAAACATTACCTGTGCTACTATTGCAAGGTAGGGTTTCTTCGCTTCTACAAAATCAATACACCAACCTTCTCAACACTTCTGGCATTCCTTGCCACAACAATTTATTCCCTACTCTTTCTGAACTCGGCTGGATGGCTTGGAAAGAACGTTTATTGGCAGAACGTTTAGAAAGAAAAGCATCGCATATTTTAGATTTACTGGCGCAATCAAATAATCATTGGGAAGAAGTTTTGTGGTGGTTACTTGCTGCAAACTTCGGAATGAAAATAAATGCTACGCTTTTCGAAGCGGTTGCTAAATCAATACCCATTACTGTTTTATCTAAACATAAACACCAGATAAATCAATTGGAAGCTTTATTAATGGGACAAGCAAACTTACTCAACGATTCATGGGAAGAAGATTATCCAATGATGTTGCAGAAAGAATACCAGTTTCTACAAAAGAAACATCAGTTGCCTTCTGTTGCTACTCAACCCAATTTTTTGCGTTTGCGTCCTGCTAATTTCCCTTCTGTAAGGCTGGCGCAATTAGCCATGTTGGTGCAACAATCCTCTCATCTGTTTGCCAAAATTAAGGATATGCAACATAGCAAAGAGGTGGTTGCACTGCTTTCGGTAGAGGCAAATGATTATTGGCACTACCATTATCGTTTCGATCATGTATCTCCTTTTCAGCCAAAGAAGCTGGGCAGCCAAACCATTAGTAATATTCTTATCAATACAATAGTTCCTATTTTATTTGCCTACGGAATGTACACCAAAAGCGAAGAATATAAAGAGAAAGCAATTCGTTGGCTTACAGAGGCCAAGCCAGAAGTAAATAGTATTACCAATCTTTGGATAGATTATGGTTCGAAGGCAACTACTGCCTTCGATAGTCAATCACTCATAGAACTAACAAATAATTATTGCCACCATCGCCGTTGCCTTGAGTGTGCGGTAGGCAATAAATTATTGAAAGGATAGGCTTTTATAGATAATAAATTAAAAATAGAAAGATAGGAATTCTCTAAGAGAGTATAAAGTATTATTACCCGTTTACACAAACTAATTTATACTCTCTTATACCCCCCAAAACACCCAAAAAATCGATCTACTTTGCCCAAAAATCGATTGACTTTACTTCAAACTCGATCGAGTTTACCCTAAAGTAGATCGAGTTTTTTGGGCATTTTGCTGAATTATTGAAGAAAAAAAATTGAAGTGTAAGATTTACATTGGCATATAGACTGTCTTTTTACCAATAAATTACCCTTTATTAATCAACTCAACATGGTCTGATGCCACTTTTAGTTGATGCCAAGCCCCAATCTTTAAAGGATAATTATTGGTTTGATGTCCTACGGGGAAATTGAAACAAACAGGATAGGAATAAGCTGACAGATGATGACTGATGATTGAATAAACTTCTTCGCCAAACGGAATGATGGTATCCTTCATGTCGGTAAAACCGCCAATAATAAGTCCGGCTAGGTTATCGAATAGTCCGCTTCGTTTTAGTTGTATAAACATCCGGTCTATATTATAAAGGTATTCGCCCACATCTTCCAAAAACAACATCTTCCCTTCGGTATTGGTATAGGCAGATGGACTGCCTATAAGATGCGCAATAATACTTAGGTTACCACCAATCAATTCTCCTTCCGCCGTTCCTATTTTATTCATCGCATCAGGTAAGCAAGTATAAATATATGCCTCGCCAATGATGGCTTTATACAGCGATTGAACATACTCATTCTTAAACCCATCTTCACTAAAAGCAGCAGCCATGGGCGAGTGCAAAGAGGCAATGCCTAAATTTCGATTGATATTGGCATGGAGTAATGTAATATCGCTATAGCCAATAATCCATTTGGGATGCTTAATAAACCCATCAAAATCTATTGAATCTATTATTCTACTTAGTCCGTAACCCCCTCGTCCACAGAGTATTGCTTTTACTTCGGTATCATTCAGCATAGCCTGCAAATCATCCAATCTTTCTTTATCAGTGCCAGAGAAGTAATGGTATTGGTTGCCTAGTGTCTTGCCAATTTTCACTTTAAACCCCCATTCTTTCAAAACAGAAATACATGTTTCTGCCTTTTCGTAAGGCATGTACCCACTAGGGCAAACGATGCCGATGGTATCGCTTTTTTGTAAGTATGGGGGTATTGTTATTGTATTCATAATTGATGCAAAGTAAGAAAATGGTTTACACAAAAAAGCCCTTAATTACTAACTGACCTTACGCAGTTTTACCCCCAATCACCCATGTTCGATGCCAATTTGGCTTATAAATAAGTAAAAAGTTAAACACATAGGCACATAAGACACATAGTCTGCTTGTTGTAAGAAGAAAAAAGAAAGGACACATAGTAAAAAACGTTTCACTTTTTTATACTCGAGTCTATATGTCCTTAAAGTGAAACGTTTTTCTTTCTATTTCTCTTTTCTATGTGCCTAATGTGGCTATGTGGTAGAAAAAAGGCATTGCTTTGGATGTTTATAAATGTGCGTAAGGTCAGTTACTAACTAAGGGCTTTTTTGTCTGAAAAATATTATTCATCTGCTTACACATTCTTGCTGATGATATCGAACAATTCATTTGGATTGAATGGTTTTGTAATAAACCCGTTCATCCCCACCTGATTTGCTCTTTCTTGAATGTCTATAGAAAGGGATGCGGTAAGCGCGATGATAGGTACTGTTTTGTTAAACTTCCTAATCTCTTCTGTAGCAGTGTAACCATCCATCACAGGCATCTGAATATCCATCAACACCAAATCGTAGGTATTTGCTTTTATTTTATCCACAGCTACTAAACCATTCTCAGCTTTATCAACTTTTGCGTTCCAGTTGTTCAACATCATTTCGGCAACAAATATGTTGAATTCTACATCCTCTACCAAAAGAATGGTAATACCGTTTAAGTCGGACTTGCTACCTATAACTTCTGGCAGAACACTCGATTTCGCATTACTGTTCTTAAACTTCAGATAAAAGAAGAACTTAGATCCCTTGCCAACCGTACTTGTAAGCTGAATTTCGCTTCCTTGTAGTAACAATAAACGCTTGATAATGGTGAGTCCTAAGCCAGAACCACCATATTCTCTTGTTATATTGTTATTTGCTTGGGTAAACCGTTCGAAAATAAGTTTCAGTTTATCCTCAGGAATGCCAATGCCCGTATCTGCTACCTCAAAGTATAGTTCTACAAACTCTTCTGTCAATTTATGCAGTGTAGCAGTGATGGTCACAGTGCCATTTTTAGTGAACTTTACCGCATTGGAGATAAGGTTATTCAATATCTGCCCTAACCTGAGGTCGTCACCCTTTACAAAATCTGGAATGTCATCATCAAGCATTACCTTTAAAGTATTACCCTTTTCTTCTGCTCTTACTCTGTTAGCTAAGCGTAAGTTTTTAAGGAATGTTTTAATCTCAATATCCCTTTCAGCAAAATTAATTTTGCCTTCTTCCATCTTACTGAAATCCAAAACATCATTAATCAGGCTCAATAAGTTTTCGGAAGATATTCCCATGACACGCAATAGTTCTTTCTTAGCCTCGTCCAATCCTTCCTGAAACTTAAACAAAGAGATAGTGCCTATAATAGCATTGAGTGGTGTTCTGATCTCGTGGCTCATTACACTCAAGAACTCGCTTTTAACCAATGCAGCCTTCTCTGCTATTTCTTTGGCAGCGATAAGGTCTGCTTCCAAAGCTTTAGACTTTACTATCAACTCAGACAAGAAAGAAATAATACCTATGATGTCATCATCGTTCTCCTTAAAAGCATTTGCTCTGTCGGGCGCCAGATGAATGATAGCATCTTTTAATTTCTCAATAGACTGCCTAGTAATTTCATTCTGTGCCTTGAGGTTCTCAGTAACATTTATGTATTCCCTTTCGCTGATGGTGAACGCATGTTCGGTAATCTTTTTATCTCTTTCAAAAGTATTGTAATGACTACTCACAGCTGTCAAGAATTCATTCAAATTCTTGTCGTCCTGATTGTATCCATCGGGAAAATGTTTAGCTAAAAGACTATCTATTATTTTGTGAAACGCCATAAGGGGATTAATTAAAATACTATACTCCCTCGGTAAAGGTGGTAATCGTCATGGTTTGATTGTGCAACTCACATTTTGTATTGGGATTAAATGGGGATATCTCACCATAAGAATAGAAACCTGTGATGGTAGTGTCATCGCCAAATATTTTTCTTGCTGCTTCTACTTCTTCACTGGTACGTTCTTGTAAAACCAGTTTACGTCCAACACAACTAATTAATAATGCCAATTGTGGAGAATTTTTATTGGAAATAGACTCCGCTGCTGCCTTGGTAGAAGCATTGATTAACTTATCAAAGTTTGCTTTCATTAAGCGCACTTTACTACCTACTGGTAAATTACCAGCAAACGTCATAGATTTTTCTGTTTCATCTATTGACAATATGGTACGTACAAGGTTTGTATTTTCATCATTAATCTTTATTGACAATGGAAACAACAAGGCAGAACCTGGTAACTCATCAACATAAGGCCCTAGATATTCCTTGTATAGATCTAATGCACTTTCATTGTCTAATTCGTATAATACATTTTTATCGCTTTTGGTTACAATACGTTCTCTACCAAACTCATCCCATCCACCAAAAGAGCTATGACCAATGCTTATTTTATTACCATAAAACCCAATTGCTACAATCTTTCCTTCGGTAGCGGTTTCGTTTAGTCCTACCAATGTTTGTTTAAAACGAGCAGCATCACCTGCCAAACCACCTGTTACAGATATATGCTCTGGTTTGTTTTCATTAAGTCCACTAACCAATTCACTTCCGTTGATAAAACTACCATCCGAAATAACAACTACCGCAGTAAGGTCATCAGATAGTAGTTGACTCATTAAATACTTACCTACTTCAAAGCTGTTTGCATGATCAGCAAAGTTTGTGTCAACAGTTTTTATAGCTGTCTTTTCAAACTCAATGGCTGTTACAACCACCGTGTTATCATACAATCCATCACTGAGGATTTCCCCAGAGGTAGAGGCAGAAATAATATTGGCATTAGGAAAAGTCTCTTTTAAGTGATTAAATACATCTTCGGATCCTACCAAAGGGGTATCGCCAAAAGCGAGAACCAACTGAGGTTTAATGTCGTTAACTGAAATAGCACTGCTTATCGTTTTCCAAGCACCGTAAACATAGTGTAATTGTGTGTTTTTCATTTAAAGGCAATTTATTTTAATAGTGAAATTAAGGAGTTTTTATTGAATTGGGAACATTTTTTCTATTAAAATTAAACATACCTCTCAAAAACGTAATTAACAGTGGTTTATTGTGAAAAAAAGAGGTGTTAATCACGAATATTAGTTATTTGAGAAAGCAAAAGTCGGCTTTCCTGCTACACAAATAAACTGGCTTTCTCTATTCTTTGTCTGCTTTCTTAGAAGTACTCAAAATCAATACGGGCAATAGTATAAGATTTGTAAGGGTTCCTGTAATCAAAGTAAGAGATGTTAGCCATCCAAGTCCTTTTGTGCCGCCAAAGCCACTAAAACAAAAGATTACAAAGCCTGCTATCAATACTAAAGAAGTATAGATGATACTGATGCCCGTATGACGAATAGTTTGTACAAGTGTAGGTGTTACTTTTCCATTATAATGAGGTAGCTCTTGTTTATAATTTATCAGAAACCGTATCGTAACATCTATGGCTATCCCTAAGGCTACACTGAATACTAATACAGTAGATGGTTTTAGGGTAACACCAACCCATCCCATCACCCCTGCGGTAATTACAAGTGGTATCAAATTAGGAATTAGTGAACAAACTAATATCCTGAACGAACGGAAGAGGTATAACATACATAATGTAATGAGCAAAAATGCCCAACAGATACTGTCTCTTAAGCCCTTAATAATAAATGAAGACCCCTCCAGAAAGGTAACACTACTTCCTGTAAAAGTTATTTTATAAGCGGCAGTATCAAAGATTTCCTTACTCTTATCCTCGAGGTCTTTAAGGAAAGCTGGTAGTTTATCACTACCTATGTCCTTCATATTTACACTTATCCTCGCAACTTGTTTATTGCTATCTATAAAGTGACTCATCAACTTCAACGCAGCATTGTTATTAGTAGCTTTTGTTCTTCCACTATCAGCATTAGGTGCTAGATAACTTCCTAAAAAGGCCATATCCACATCGGCAGGAATACTGTAACTATTACTATCCCCATCAAAATAGGCTTGCTTGGCAAACTTCAATCCCTCTACAAAACTTAGTGGTCTGCCAGCTTCTGGTTTGGAAGCTATATAAGCGGAGAAGTCATCTATCTTAGTAAGTGGGCGAGTGCTACGGAATAATCCTTTTTTCTTTTTAGTATCTACCATTATCTCTAGCGGCATCACCCCGTTAAAGTTATTTTCGAACCAGCTTAAATCCTGATAGAGCTTGTCGCTTTTAGGCATATCATCTACGATAAAACCTTCACTTCTCAATTTAAAAAGACCTACAACTGCAAACAAAGTAATCACACCAGTCACTACATACACCCAAACAGAATGTGCAAACACCCAACGCTCAATGTTTACTAATACTTGCTCTAAAAATTTATTATTAAGATACTTTACATGTTTTGGTTTGGGGGCTGGCAAATAACTAAGTACAGAAGGAATAAAAATTAGTGAGATAATAAAAAGCAACATAATATTAATGCCACTAACTACACCAAACTCTTGCAGCAAAGCACTGCGCGTAAAAGCAAAAACCGCAAAACCAATGGCTGCGGCAATATTGCAGAAAAGAGTAACAATACCCATACGACCTACCATCGCTTTTAATGCTTCTTCCTTATTGTTGGTATCTGCATAAGCTGTGTGGTATTTATTGAGAAAATAGATGCAATTAGGTACGCCGATAACTACTATCAATGGGGGGATCAGGGCTGTTAGTAAAGTAATTTTATAGCCACAAAGAACCATCGTTGCCAAGCTGAAAACAACACCCATACCAACCACCAATAAACTCATAAACATAGCACTGAAGCTGCGGAAGAAAAGAAGCAGTGTTAGTGCTGATAAAAGGAATGAACCAAGGATAAAGAAGTTCATCTCTACTTTTAGCCTGTCGCCCAATTCAGTGCGTAGGTAAGGTAAACCACTAATCTGTACAGTAATCCCTGAAGTTTTCTCAAAGTCTCTGATTGGCTTTAGTGCAGCATTTATTAACCGAGTACGGCTTTTACTATCAATGGTATCCCTGTTTAGACTGATTCCCATTATATAACAATGCTTTTGTGGATTATACAAAAGGCTTCTGTAAAAGGGAAGGTTCTCAAATACCTTTCTGTCACTATCCAACGCTGCTTGCGAAGTATAATTAGTTTGGAAAATATGTTTTGCGCGGAACTTTTTAGCTATTGTATCATTGGTGATATTGTAAGCAGTAGGAACACTCAAAACGTCTAAAACATCCTGAACCTTTTTTTCATCTTCCCCTAGCTTACTAACTGCGTTAAATATAGTTACTTTAAAGAAGTCTTTGCTTTCTATACCAACCACCATTGTGCCAGCATCTTCCCCAAACTTATTTTTAAAATTCTGAAAGTCAACCAACTTAGGGTTATCTGTAGGTACAGCGCGGGAGAAATCGTAGCTAATCTTTACTTGAGAGGCTTCATAGATGGCAAAAACATTTACAATAGCCAGTATTATCAATAACGCCAATCTGTTCTTTAAAATAAATTCTCCTAAACGATACCACATCTAATTATGAGTTATAAGTTATGAATTATGAGTCTTGGTTGATTAAATATATACGACTTCCTTGGTGCTATTAGGTTAACTAACAAACCAATAGCCTATTAATTGACTAGTAATACCTAGCAAAACCCCTGAATAAACCTCTAGTGTAGTATGGTCGCTAACCAAAAACCGAGATGTACAAACCAGTCCTGTTAGTAAAACAACAGATGTTATAGCATATCCCGTTGTTGATTGATAGACGAATGCAAATAAAATAACTGCCGCCATCGCACCGCCCATTGCTATGCCATGTAAGCTTATTTTAATATAGTTATTAATAAAAACCCCAATGACTGTTGAGGTAAATATGCCGAAGTAAAAGAATTTAAGTACTATGGGCTGGTCGGTAAATGTTCTGCTTAGGTAATACATCCACCAATAAAAGAACATAGAAATGAAATAGGGAATGATACGCTCTTTCTGGGTACGCAAGAAGATACTCTCACTAAACTTTAGTTTCCACAAAAGAAAAACCGAGAATGCAGGAAAGAACGCAGTCATCCAAAACACACTAAATATCTTCATTTTAAGCTGCCAGTCGGTAATCCCTTCAAACTCATAAGGAAACTGCCTTTGCAAGTAGATAAAAATATAGGTAGGGATAAACAACGGATGGCAGATATAGGATACCAGCTTCGCAAGAAGAGTTGTAAGGCGCGTGAAAAAAGGGGTAAGGTGTAAGGCGTAAGGCATAAGTTGGGGAATTTTCAGTATTTATTAGTTAGGCTTGGGGCAGTTTATTGGTTGATGATTTATCAGTCCTGTTGTGATTCTTGATACTTCATTTGCCTTAACTAAACAAGTACCCACAATCAGCTCTTGCTCTTTTAGCCTTACTGTTATATCTTCAAACCTCTCTATTGTCATTTCTTTTATCTTTAATACTTCCTTTCAACCACTAACCACTAACCACTCATATCTCATATCTCATATCTCATATCTCATATCTCATATCTCATATCTCATATCTCATATCTCATATCTCATATCTCATATCTCATATCTCATATCTCATAT
>JANYEX010000066.1 GCA_025359725.1 Chitinophagaceae bacterium
ACCCATTGCGTTGGACTTTACTTTACCATCGCTGTGTAGCAGTGATAGTTCTTTTATTTTACAAAGAGAAAGTTATTATTTTAGACGTTAGTGGTTAGTTGTTAGTGGTTAATGATTAGTTATTAGTGGTTTGTAGTAGATGTCTTAACCACTAACCACTAATAACTAATAAATAACAACTATCCCATCCTCCATGTCGCCCTTTAGGGGACAGGGGCAAATTGTCTGAACCATGATTTGTAGGATTAACTGATTTAAAAGGATTGTACCGTACGCTAATTTTCTTAAATATCTAACACTAAAAAAAATGTTGGTGAACAACATCCATCACCTTCTTGCCTTAAAAAAGTCTTTCATCAGTTGGGCACATTCGCCCGCAAGAATACCCGAAATTATTTCTGTTTTGGGATGAAAAGGGTTGTGGATGGTAAAGTGTTGATAGCCGCTTTTCTCGTCGCTTGCTCCGTAAACTATCTTGCCAATCTTGCCCCAATAGAGCGCACCGCAACACATTAGGCAGGGTTCTACGGTTACATACAACGTGGCATCGGGCAAATATTTACTTCCCAAAGCCTGATAGGCAGTGGTTAATGCCAATATTTCGGCGTGGGCGGTGCTGTCGTTTAGTAACTCTACTTGGTTGTGCCCGCGGGCAATAACCCTATTATTCAACACCACCACCGCACCTACGGGCACTTCGTCTTTGGCAAAAGCTTCTTCTGCTTCGCGCAGTGCTTGCCTCATAAAATATTCGTGGGAAAAGGGAGTGCCACTGTCGGTAAATGATTGCATGGGGTCAAAAGTAAGCGTATCCCAATAAGATAGCAAGAAACGGGTTGGATAAGCGTAGTTATGACGCCAGTTTTGCAGAAACAAAAGATGAATCAATTTAAAATTATTCCTTTAGAAAAAGAATATACAGCAAGGGTAAGAGAAACAAAAAAAGGTGTGTTCTACGTTGGTTGGAGACGATAATGTGGATTTGCTTATTCCTAAAATATTTAAAGACCACCCAAATGTTGAATATTTGCATGCTAGAAACGCAGAGCCCTGCTGTTTCATTTGCAAAATTGAAAGAATTTGAAAAGGATAAGTTGTTGGTTTAAAGGTTTTTTATGGATGATGGTGTTTGCACTTTCTAATAAAGTGCAAGCACAATTAGATACTAGTGCCTTTGCCAAGATTGGGTTTAAAAGTTTGTTTACCAATAATAAATTCAATCCAGAAAAGCCTTATTTATCACAGCTTAGTCCCAAGGCTGTTCCGTTTGTGCAGGAATATATCCGCAAGCAAGGGAAGGAATTAGAGAAAATGAAGGAATGGGGTAGGTCTTATTTTGATGTATACGATAATATTCTTTCTCAATATGGCGTGCCAAAAGAAATGAAATATTTGAGTGTGATAGAAAGCCATTTGCAATGTAGGTTGGTATCGTGGGCGGGGGCTGTGGGCCCTTGGCAACTAATGGATTATGAGGCAAAGCGTTTTGGCTTACGTGTGGATGGTAAAGTTGATGAGCGCATGGATTATTATAAAAGTACCCGAGCTGCTGCCCAGCTTTTAAAGGAATTATATAATCAATTTGGCGATTGGCTGTTGGTGGTTGCAGCTTATAATGGTGGTGCAGGAAGGGTGAGGCAAGCGATAAGACTTAGTGGCAGTCGCGACTTTTGGGATTTGCAACGCTTTCTGAAAGAAGAAACAAGAACGCATGTAAAGAAATTTATTGGTACGCATTACATATTTGAAGGTGGCGGCGGGCAAACCACTATGACAACAGCCGAGCTGAAAGATTTTATGGCCAACACAATTGCCGAGAATAATAACCTGCAGGAAAAGGCAGATTCTTCTATAATTATCAGTGGAAGGTTCTCATCTAAGGTAGTTGCGCAAAAGCTAGGTATTTCAATAACTGATTTTAATAAATGGAATGCTGGTTTTGATAAGGCTTCAGCTAATGGCGAAACCTTTAACCTGCGATTGCCAAAGGAAAAGATTTCCTTGTTTCAGACCAATAAAAATGAAATGTTAGAAGCGAGTATAAGGCAACTGTTAGAAGGAAATTAAGATCGTAATACCTGCCTGATAGAAGCCGCCTTGAGTGAACATTCTTCATATTCATCGCTAGGGTCGCTGTAATAAGTGATGCCGCTACCCACCTGATAGCTCAAGTATTTATTGGTTTCGTTGTATAGGATACTTCTGATGACAACATTAAAATCAAAATCTTTGTCGGGGGTAATGTAGCCCACAGCCCCAGAATACAACCCACGTTTGCTTTGTTCGTAAAGGTCAATCAGGTGCATCACACTATTTTTTGGTGCACCCGTCATGCTGCCCATAGGAAAAGTAGCTTCTAGTATTGTTGCAAAATCAACCCCATCCTTTACCTCACCTTGAATGGTAGAAATCATTTGGTGTATCTGCGGGAAGGTATAAATGCCAAACAACTCGGCAACAGAAACAGAAGCTTCCTTGCAGATTTTACTTAAATCATTGCGCACTAAATCAACCACCATTACATTTTCTGCACGGTCTTTTGTGCTGTTATACAATTGTTGTTTTAGTTTTTCATCCTCTGCAATACTTTCCAAATCCCTTTTAAAAGTACCTTTTATGGGTTGAGATATTAATTGGCTTCCCGTTTTCTTTAAATACCGCTCTGGACTAGCGCAGAGTAAATACTTATCTTCCAGCTTATAATAACAAGAAAAAGGGTTGGGGGAGAACTCAGTTAGCTGTCTATAAACAGATAATGGATTAATGGTAGCATTATCTGCAAAAAACTCCTGACAAAAGTTTATCTCATAACAATCCCCACGCAGTATGTGCTGCTTAAGTTTGTTGATTATGGATAGATAATTTTCTTTTTTTATTCTTGGTTGAATAGAAAGATTGGCATTATCACTTACCTCAGATATGGTTTGTATTTTAATTGAATTAATTTCCTCTACAATACTTTCCGGGGGAAGCATTGCACTATGGATAACTATCTTACCTGCAAATAACTGTACAACAATCTCTGGTTGAAAGAATTCTATTACCGCAAAGTCAATTTTATCAGGATGCCCAGAGCCTAAGGAAGTGATTAATTCATTTCTATAATCATAGCTTACATGCCCAAAAAGCCAGTCATTTGTTTCTTTTAAAAAGACATGTAATGCGTCCTGATGGTTTCTTTTAGGGCAAAAAGTTTTCAATGCACCAACGCCCACCAAACATTCCGCACTGTTATAGGCAGAAGTATATTGGTGGTTGTCCAAAAAAGAACAACTGCCATATTGGTTAGCCCAATATAGCAGTCGTTTCTTTGTTTCTTTAAAATCTGTTATCGCAAATGATTGTGTTTGTCTTTGCACTAGTTTGTTGGTAAACCCATATTTACGAGATGATTAAAAGTCATCATCGTCATCATCAAAGCCGCCTTTACCACCACCGCCAAAGGCATCAAACTCGCTAAAGTCATCATCTAAAGGAAAGTCGTCATCATCGTCAGCTTTTTTCTTTTTTGCTGCACCAGGTGTTGTCGTCTTTTTAGGTGTTGTACTCTTACCTTTTGACTTAGGAATATCGAATTCGTCAAAGTCGGGATCCCAATCGTCATCATCCGACTTATTATTCCATTCATCATCCTCGATGTCGTCGCCAACGTCATCTTCGTCATCATCATTAGACTTTTTAGAAGAAACCTTTGTTGCACCTTTCTTAGCAGGTTTCACATCGTCATCATCTTCCAAATCATCGTCATCATCTTCCAGTTGTTTCTTACTCTTTGAAGATACTTTTGGTGCCGGACTCTCTACTGCACTTTTCTTTGTTGTGGATTTAGCATCCTTATCAGATTTAACTGCCATGTTCTAATAAGTTTTTAGACTGTAAAAATTTAAATGAAATTTGTATTAACCAAAAAAACTTCCTTTTATTGCAACTGTATTATCTGATCTCTTCCTGGACCATTGCTAACGTATTTAACTGGTGCGCCAACAAAATTATTAATAAAATTAATGTATTCTGACATAGGCACAGGTAAATCCGCTGCATTTTTTATTTGTGTAGTATCACAATGCCAACCTGCATAAGGTTTTAATACTGGGTCTATCTTAACTTTAGATATCTGGAATGGAACTTCATCCGTTTGTTTTCCGTTGATATCATAAGCAGTACAAACATTCAATTCCTTGAAGCTATCTAGTACATCTGCCTTGGTCATCACCAATTTGGTTACGCCGTTTATCATGCAGGTATATTTCAACGCTACTAAGTCTATCCAGCCACAACGTCGTGGACGACCTGTTGTTGCACCAAATTCACTTCCTAGTTTTCTTAATTCTTCTCCTGTAGCATCTTCCAACTCGGTAGGGAATGGTCCGCTACCAACTCTTGTACAATAAGCTTTGGTTACACCCAAAACCTCGTTGATTAACTTAGGGGAAACCCCCAAACCAGTACAAACACCTGCAGAGATAGTATTGGATGAAGTGACAAACGGGAATGTACCAAAATCAATATCAAGCATACTGCCTTGTGCGCCTTCCGCCAATACTTTTTTGCCAGCAGTTATTTGGTTGTTGATAAAGTATTCGCTGTTTACAACATTAAGTGTTCTTAGGAACTCTAATGCTTCAAAGAACTCATCTTCCCAGCTTGAAATATCTTCAATAAAATGAAAATTATCCAACAACTTCTGGTGCTTAAGACGAAGCTTTATGTATTGCGAAGTAAAACTCTTATCCAACAAATCACCAACCCTTATTGCATTTCTACCAGTTTTATCCATGTAGGCAGGTCCAATTCCCTTTAGGGTAGAACCAATCTTGCTATCACCCTTAGACATCTCACTAGCCTTATCCAACGCACGGTGAGTAGGAACAATAATATTCGTACGCTCGGATATAAACAGGTTTTTCTTTACATCAATACCAAAAGAAGCCACCGTGTCGCACTCTCTCTTTAGGGTTATAGGGTCTAACACCACGCCACCACCAATAATATTTGTAATATTTTGGTGGAAGATACCCGACGGAATCTGGTGTAGCACCACTTTTTTATCACCCACATACAAGGTATGCCCTGCATTCGGACCACCCTGAAAGCGCGCCACTATATCGTAGTTTGGGGCAAAAAAATCTACTATCTTACCTTTCCCCTCATCTCCCCATTGCAAACCAAGTATTACATCAACCATAATTTTTATTTATATCAGGCGACAAATGTAAGCGTTGTGTTATTGCAAATTAAAATTCTCCCATTTTTTTATTACCCAAAAATACTTTATAGATTTAAAATTCTCAACTTTATGGTAACCATCAAAAACTAATTTTTGTTTTGTAACCCAATTCTAGCAGTTTTGTAGTAAACAAAATACTTTGCAAGATAAATTGATCAACTGTCTATTATTCACCGTACTATCATTAATCTGGGGTAGTTCTTTCTTATTAATGAAAATAGGGCTAGAAAAATTATCGCCCTACGAGGTTGCCGCCCTTAGAATATTGAGCGCAGGCATTGTTTTAACCCCATTTGCTTACAAAGCCTTCAAACAAATACCCAAAAACAAGATTGGCTTTATCTTACTTTCAGGATTATTGGGTAGCTTCTTCCCAGCCTTTTTGTTTTGCGTTGCCGAAACAAAACTATCTAGCGCACTCACCGGAATGCTCAATTCGCTAACACCCCTCTGCGCCGTAATAATAGGCACTATATTTTTCAGGATGAAAACTAACTTCCAAAAAGTATCAGGCATTCTGGTAGGGTTGGTAGGTTTATTTTTCTTGGTATCCCCGTCAGGGCAATTACACTTCAATAACCTCCATTACATATTACTAGTCATAATGGCAACCATCCTTTATGCCATCAATGCAAACTTTGTAGGTAGAACTCTTGGGGGCATCGGCGCATTAAATACTGCCTCAATAGCCTTTTTCCTATTGATAATTCCCTCCCTCGTGATCCTCGTTTCTATCGGCTATTTCTCAAGACCGTTAAACCAGATTGAGGTTATAAAATCTACCGTCGCAGCCTGTGTTTTAGGAACTGGCGGCACCGCCATAGCCACTATTTTGTTATATCGGTTAATAAAAAGGGCAGGTGCTTTGTTTGCCACCATGGTTACTTACGGCATCCCTTTCGTAGCCGCCGCTTGGGGCGTTGTCTATGGCGAGCAGGTAACCATGCTAGAGATTGGGTGTTTGGGCATAATCTTAGGCGGCGTTTATCTGGCAAACAGGTGATAGAATTGCATAAACATTTCATATCTCATATTTCTTTTGGGCGTATCCCTTTGGGTCGGGCAGAATTTCGTTCGCAAGCTTCGTCCAGATAATAATCAATTATTTTTTCCTCGCTTGTGTTACAATCTGTTTGCCCCTAGGAAAAAAGAGGGGCAAAAAGGAATTTCACTACAATCCCTTACGCAGTAGGCGAACAGGTTTACAGTGTACGGTTAGCGTTTCAGTTAAGATAGATATTTAGTTAGTTTTTAATTTATAAAATTCATCTTTTTCTAATAAACCCATTTCGGAATTAGATTTTTGAGATTTTACAAATTCAAAAGTTATAGATGATTTAACTGGCTTATATAAAATATTTTTTTAATTGACCCCCTTCAATTACACATAAACTAACAACTCTACTTAATCCATCTCTTTACAAATATATGTAGTGCGCACCAACTCTGTAAAGGTTTGAAACCTTTATAGAGTTTTCAAACTTTCCAAAATTGTTATGTTTCCTTCCCAAATTAAACTCATCCTTTCCCTTATTATACAGTTATCTTTAACGGATGAATATTGAATCTGTTGTTTTTAATACGTTATCAAAACCCTTTAATCCCTTACTGCTGTTGTGTTGTAGCGTTATGGGCATTCGATATTTCTTT
>JANYEX010000068.1 GCA_025359725.1 Chitinophagaceae bacterium
AGCATATAAGAATCACATTTTAGTTGAATATGCCACTGATAGTATTACCAATAAAGTTTTGCTAAGTAAATATCAATTATACTTGCCTGATAAAGAGTTATTAGCCAGACAACTCGCCAAAATAATAGAAGACGAAAATGGATAATCAAGAAAAGAGCATCAAACAACAATGGATAAATTATATCCATTCTTTTCAGGATAATATCTGTGCGGCTTTAGAGGCAGAAGATGGCAAAGCCACTTTTATAGAGGATTTGTGGGTTCGCCCAGAAGGTGGTGGTGGAAAGACCCGTGTTATTGCCAATGGAAATGTTTTTGAAAAGGGGGGCGTGAACACTTCGGCAGTGGAGGGCGTGGTTACAGATGCTATGCGTAATCAATTGAAACTTCCTGCGCAGTTTATTGATAAAGAATTGTCTTGGTTTGCTTGCGGGTTGAGCCTTGTTTTGCACCCCATCAATCCTTTTCTGCCTACCGTCCATTGCAATTATCGGATGTTTGAATTATACAATGAAGAAGGGGAAGTTATAGACCGTTGGTTTGGTGGTGGGACTGATTTAACGCCTTATTATTTATTTGATGAGGATGCTATTCACTTCCATCAGACCTATAAAAATGTATGCGATCAGTTTGGTGCTAGCCTCTATCCTTCTTTCAAAAAACATTGCGACGATTACTTTGTAAACTATCACCGCAACAATGAACGCAGGGGTATTGGTGGAATCTTTTATGATTATCAGCGTCCCTCAGCTACGAAAGATGTAGATTTTTGGATGAACTTTGGTCAGGCTTGTGGCAATGCTTTTAATGAGGCTTACATTCCTATCGTTGCCAAAAGAAAAAATATTCCTTACACTGCTGAAAATAAACATTGGCAGGAGATACGCCGTGGCAGATATACTGAGTTTAATTTGGTTCATGACCGGGGTACTTTATTTGGATTACGAACCAATGGAAGAATAGAAAGCATCTTGATGAGCCTGCCACCAACTGTTCGATTTGAATACAATTATCAACCTGTTGCTGGTAGCGAAGAAGATAAATTGTTGCAGGCTTGCTTGCATCCAAGGGATTTTTTAGGTTAAGAGACCAATAATTGTAATAGGAATTAGAATAATTACAATAGACATTAGAGCAATTACTTAAGTAACTACGACAATTACAATAGACATTAGGGCAGTTACATAAGGAACTACGGCATTATTTATAGACATTTTTAATCTAAAATAAATACAATGATACTTACTCGTAGAAACAGAATCCTTCGTCAATCACCATCCGTCAGAAGCATGGTTGCGGAGACTATTCTCTCCCCAAATGATTTTATTGTTCCGCTTTTTATAGTAGAAGGCGAAGGTGTAAAAGAAGAAATTGCTTCCATGCAAGGTTACTTCCGTTATAGTCTAGATAATACTATCAAGGAAGTAAAAGAGCTTTGGGCAATGGGATTGAAGTCGGTTTTGCTCTTTGTAAAATGTAAGGATGAATTGAAAGATCAATACGGTAATGAGGCGGTTAACCCTAATGGATTGATGCAACGTAGCATAAAAGCCATTAAGGATTCAGTACCAGGAATGTTGGTAATGACCGATGTTGCGCTTGATCCATTTTCTTCAGACGGTCATGATGGCGTGGTTATAAATGGCGAGATAGTAAATGACATTACGGTGGATATTTTGGCTAAGATGAGCGTTAGTCATGCCGAAGCAGGTGCCGATTTTGTAGCACCAAGTGATATGATGGATGGAAGAATTGCAGCTATCAGGCAGGCATTGGAAGAAAATAATTTTACCAAAATGGGCATCATGGCGTACAGTGCCAAATACGCTTCTTGCTTCTATGGTCCGTTCAGGGATGCACTCGATTCTGCCCCAGGTTTTGGGGATAAAAAGACCTATCAAATGGATTATCACAATCGTTTGGAAGCTGTGAAAGAAACCTTGATGGATGTGGAAGAAGGTGCCGACATTGTGATGGTGAAGCCTGCGTTGAGTTATCTAGATATTATCCGTGAGGTGAAGAATGCGGTAGATATTCCCGTGAGTGCCTACAACATAAGTGGCGAATATGCCATGATTAAAGCTGCTGCCAAGATGGGTTGGATTGATGAGGACAAAGCAATACTAGAAACCATTACTTCTATCAAACGTGCTGGTGCCGATTTGATTGCCACCTATTTTGCTAAGGATATTGTGAGGTTGATTGGGTAATGTAGATGTATTATCTAACTTTTTTGATTTAGCTAATTGATTTATTTACTTTGTATACTCAAATGGCAAGTGAAATAAAACATTATTGCTTAACAACCTCTCTGTAAATATTTATCCCGTCTTTGGTTAGGATGTAGTAGAGATTTTGCATTTGTATTATTTTCCTAGCATTGGCAAGGTTCAGGTTGGGTTTTGTTTTAAAAAACTGTAGGTCTTTGGGGTGTTCTGCATAAAAATAAGTACTGTCATGTCCTTCTAAAAAGGCATCAGACACTTGCACATCGCGCCAGTTGAGGGCGGGGTATTGCGTTTTTAAACCGCCATAATAATCAAATATTTTCCATCCATCCTTTGTGTTATACAAGTACAGTAACCCATTCATGTCGATAATGGTGTGTGGGCTATAGATGCTGTCGAACAAAAGACGAAAATCGGAGGTTTCTAAAAGCAGGTTCGCGTTCGCATCTATCTTTTTTAGTTTGTTGTCCACCTCGTCAAATAGCCAAATATTATTGTCGTAACTCTGTGCAATGCCTTTCACCTGAAATAGGTTTTGTTGCCTTAGGTCGATGGTGTTTAAAGTAGTCAATTGCCTATCCAGCATCAGGATGGTATTATAATCTCGGTAATACACCAATACTTTTAGTGGATTGCTCACGTCTATCGAGTAGATGTCGCCGTATAGTTTGCTCTCATTAAAAATGGCAACGCTATCTAGGTTGTTATTTAATTTTTTGATTTGATTAGAACTGGTGAGCAAGAAAATATTGCCAAGATTATCTACAAAAAAGTTGGAAAAGTTGCCTTTGATGGTATTTACTGGCTGTAAATTAAGCAGTGTATCGGGCGCAGCTTTCAGGGATAGACAAACAAATAACTGAAATAATAGGTAAATAATTTGGGGAAGACACTTAGAGTTGTTTCGTGACTTTGTGCTTTTGTAGCAAAATTGATGAGGTAAAATTATTGTTCCCATTGGTGCAGTTGCATATCTGTGCCGTCAAAGGTAGCGTAAGTAAACGTTCTTATCCAGTCGCCTAGATTGATATATCTGCTTATTTCGTTTAGTTTATAATCCAATGGAAAGTGGCGATGCCCAAAAATGAAATAGTCGAAGTGTTCATTTCGCAATGTGTCTCTACAAAAAAGAATTAACCATTCCTTGTCTTCCCCCAAAAAGTGTTCATCGCTAGTGCCAGTCTTTTCTCTGCTTTTCATGCTTAGGTAATTTGCCAATCCCATTCCAAACGTAGGATGCAGTTGTCCAAACAGCCAATGGCACAGAGGGTTTCTGAATATCTTTTTGATAAATTTATAGCCTTTATCACCAGGGCCTAATCCATCGCCATGACCAATAAAGAAAGATTTATTATTGAATTGAAAAGTTTTTGGATGATGATAAACAGGGATATTCAGTTCTTGTTCAAAGTAACCATTCATCCACATATCATGGTTGCCCACAAAAAAATGAATAGGGATTCCGCTATCGCTTATTTCGGCAAGCTTGCCTAATATCCTTGTATAGCCTTTGGGAACAACGGTTTTGTATTCGTACCAGAAATCAAACAGGTCACCAATAATAAATATCTCGAAGGCATCGTGCCTAATAGACTCAAGAAAACCCACTATCTTTTTTTCGCGAACCAGACTCTTTTCATGATTTGGTGCGCCTAGATGAAAGTCGGAAAGAAAGTAAATTTTTTTTGAGGGAGGTACTTGCATGTATCGTTTGGAATTATTCAATTAATCGTTTACCAAAAAACAAAAGACCTCTTTGGGACCATGAACCCCAACAACCAATGTTTTCTCAATATCAGCCGTTCGGCTTGGCCCAGTAGCCAATGTTATGAGGGAAGGGATATTGTTTTGATATTTATTTTTCAGTAAAGACAATCCATCTTTTATATCATAAATCAACTGACTTGTGTAGGCAATGCAAATATGAACGGGTGCATAAACACTTACCGTTCTGCCACTTTGAGAGGCACTACTCAAAAGAATACTACCAGTTCGGGCTATAAGCGATTCGCAAGTGGTGATGGAAGCATTACATTCTTTTAAATCGGTGGCAGTAAAATTTGTAAATCCTTGTGTTTGTAAAGTTTGCTTTAGGGAATTCTCTACACAATAAATGTTAGTCCACTTTCTGATGGTAGCCAGTTCATTCAAGTTTTCAATGAGTTCTTGGTTTGAGTTACAATAACAAAACTTTCCTTGGAGTTTTGTGAAGTTCTCTGCAAATTCCAATTCAAGTTCTTCTGATGCAGGTTGAAAAACACTATCTGCATTAGTTTCAAAAGGAACAGGCACCTTGTTAGTAAGTGCCTGCCTTATCGTGCTTAATATTTTTTCTCTCGAACTACTCATTAGTCAGCTAATTCATCAGTGCTACTAGCGGTTACTATGGTAGTTTCAGGGGGTGCTATCACCAATTCTGGTTCAGCTTCCAATATTTTTTTAGGCTCAAAAGGACGTTTACCTATCAGAATCTCAACATCACTTTTATGTAGAACTTCTTTAGATAGAAGTTCCTTAGCCAGAATTTCTACCTCGTTCTTTTTCAACGTCAGTAACTCTATGGTTAACTGATAAGCCCTGTCAATGATTGATTTTACTTCTTCGTCAATTATTTTTCCAGTACCCTCACTAAATGGCTTGGTGAAAGTATTCTCTTGTGTAGGGTCATAGAAACTTACATTCCCTATTTTATCACTCATTCCATAAGCTGTAACCATACCATAAGCCATTCTGGTAATCTGTTGCAAATCATTACTTGCACCAGTAGAAATCTTTCCAAAGAAAATTTGTTCACTAGCCCTTCCACCCAATGTCATACAAATCTGATCCATCAGTTGGTCTTCATTATATAAATATTGCTCGGTAGGAGTGTATTGAGCATAACCCAACGCAGCTGTTCCTCTCGGAACGATAGTCACTTTCAACAATGGATAAGCATGTTCTAGGAACCATCCACAAACTGCATGACCAGCCTCGTGATAAGCTATTATTTCTTTTTCGTGAGGAGCAATAATCTTATTTTTCTTTTCCAATCCGCCAATAACCCTATCAATCGCATCCTGAAAATCTATCATCTCTACCGCTTGCTTGTCTTTTCTGGCAGCTATCAAAGCCGCTTCATTACAAACATTAGCGATGTCAGCACCCGCAAAACCAGGTGTTTGTTCAGCAAGTTTCACTACATCCAATGTTTCACTAACCTTTATTGGAACCAAGTGAACCTTGAATATTGCCTCACGACCTTTTACGTCTGGTTTGTCAATACTTATCTGCCTATCAAAACGACCTGGTCTTAATAGTGCACTATCCAATACATCGGGTCTATTTGTAGCTGCAAGGATAATAATACCTGTATCTCCACCAAAACCGTCCATTTCTACTAAGAGTTGATTCAAGGTGTTTTCCCTTTCGTCATTACTCATCATCACATTCTTACCTCTAGCACGACCAATTGCATCTATCTCATCTATAAATATGATACAAGGCGCTTTTTCTCTAGCTTGTTTAAATAAATCTCTCACTCTGCTTGCTCCCACACCCACAAACATCTCAACAAAGTCACTACCACTCAAGCTAAAGAAAGGAACTTGCGCTTCGCCAGCCATTGCTTTCGCCAATAAAGTTTTACCAGTACCAGGAGGGCCTATTAAAAGGGCACCCTTTGGTATCTTTCCACCTAATGCCGTATATTTCTTTGGGTTCTTTAGGAAATCTACAATTTCCATTACTTCTACCTTGGCTTCATCCAAGCCAGCAACATCGCCAAAGTTGATATTAACCTTAGCACCCTTGTCAAAAAGAGTAGCTTTAGATTTTCCAATATTAAATATGCCACCTGGTCCACCGCCAGCGCCAGCGCCGCCCATCTTACGCATCATCAAAAGCCAGATACCAGCAAAAACTAAAACATAAAGTATAATACTTGATGCAGGACCAAAGAAATCTGTATCGTCGGTAGGGTCAGTAGCAACTGGCGCAATGGCAGGATGTGCTTTATAGAAATCATCTAAATGACCATAAAATACTTTCCAATCTGCAATATTGAAATAAAACAACGGAACACCTTTTACAGTATTAGGATCTTTTCTTTCTTTAAAAGTTTTTACATAGAATTCTTTTCCAATGCTATCACTTTTAATGTAAACCCTCACCATGTCTTTGTTCCTAACGAGTTCAATTTTCTGAACATCCCCTTTTGCCAACATTTGGTTACTAAATTCCTCTTCAGTAACCTTGGTAAGGTCTGGGTTGTTTTTAATAAGCGTAGAGCCTATCAATACAGCGAATATTAACCCATATATCCAATATATATTGAACTTTGGTGTCTTTCTCGATGGTTTTTCATCCCCCAAATTTGTAAACGGATTCTTGGGTGATTGTTTTTCGTCCTTTGCCATAATAATTTTAATTGCTTCAAATAAAAATAATGCTAATCAATTTTTATCGTTTAAATCTATTTTGTTAAAATTTTCTTATTCACCATGATTTTGAGCAACTGCGTCGCTCCACATGTCTTCTAATTTATAAAATCTTCTAGCTTCTGGGTGCATTATATGTATCACGATACTTACATAGTCAACCAAAACCCATTGACCCGTTGCTTTTCCTTCATGTTTATACGGATTTTCCCCGCATACCTCTTTTACTTTATATTCAATGAAATCACCAATTGCTTTCACTTGGGTAGTAGAGGATGCTTCACAGATGATAAAGAAATCTGCAACAGCTTCGGGTATCTTTCTCAAATCTAGGCTTACAATGCCTTCGCCTTTCTTATCTTCTATGGACTTAACAATCGTTTTGAATAATTTTGAATTTTTTGTTAGCCTTACAATGCTTTTTCTTTGAGTGTCTGATGAGGAAAGTTGTTCCAACAAGAATGATGTTTTAATGAAAAAATTATTAGTTATTTAATGATAAACGTTTGTCGATTGTAAATATTTTAGAACTCTTTATTATTTAATCCAAAACCTTTGTCGAAATTATAAAGAAGTTCCTTTTATCTTCGGCTTCAAAAATAATACTTCTTTGTCGCCTTTTGCTATTAATAAAATTTCTAATCAAGTATTTCCCACAATTGGCAATCCTTTTAACGAATTAATTGCGATTGCTAGTACCAATAGTTATGCCATTGAGAAAATACAAGCTAATTTGGCTGTTCATGGATTAACCTTTTTTGCCCATAGTCAGACTGCTGGCAAGGGACAAAGAGGTAAACAATGGCTCACTGAAGACGGAAGCAACATCATCATGTCGAGCATTGTTGATACAACTTCACAGTCAATAAACAATCAATTCCCTTTTAGTGTCTGTGTTGGACTTGGTTGTTACGATTTTTTTTCGAGATATGCAGGCGAAGAAACTTGTATAAAGTGGCCCAATGACATTTATTGGCGTGACAGAAAGGCAGCAGGTATCCTAATAGAAAATACCATCAGAGGCAATCAATGGCAGTGGGCTGTGGTGGGTATTGGTATGAACATTAACCAAACATCTTTTATTTCAACACTAAAAAATCCTGTTTCGTTAAAACAAATTACTGGGAGAAGCTTCGATGCAGTTGCTATGACAAAGGAATTATGTTCTTTTTTAGAAGTTAGATTTAATCAATTAAAAGAAGGAAAAGAAAAAGAGCAATTGGAAGAATACAACAGTAAATTATTCATGATAAACAAAACTGTAACCTTTAAAAAGGAAAATATTTCTTTTGAAGCTACTATAAAGGGTGTAAGCAAAACTGGGCAGTTACTGATAGATGGGTATCTGCGAGATTCTTTTTCTTTTGGAGAGGTAGAATGGGTTTTATAGAAGAATTTGATTATCACATTCTTAAACATAAAAGAAAAAGATGTGGTGAGTATGAATTGAAGGAGTCATTAAATCTAAAGAAGTTACATGACAATACCACCAAAGTCATTTCAGGATACAAAAGCAGCTATTAATTTAAGATACGCAACTTTATTCACAATTTGACAATTCATACTTTGGATTGTTTTCATTGCTTCTCTTGTTGCATTAATATCAATCAGCGTTTTGGTAGTGTTACAATATAGTTGATTTGAATTCGTTTATATAGCAAAAAAAGTTTTGCTCATGATAACTGTTTTACGTTCCTGTCATAATTGTAACAGTACGAATTTGGTACTGAATGGTAAAAATACTAGCAAGCAACAACGTTATCGTTGTAAGGACTGTAATGTTACCAGGGTAATGGATTATAAACAAAAGGGTCGTAGCGTGGATGTAGCACAGGTTGCCCGTACATACATC
>JANYEX010000082.1 GCA_025359725.1 Chitinophagaceae bacterium
GTTCAAGCATACGGAACAACCGTATGCCCATACGGAAGTTCCGTATGGGCATACAAATGGGCAAAACGGACATTTTTGGCTTATGCGAGGCTGTTTCGGGGCTATTTGAAGGGATGAGAAATTATTTATTATCAAATTTTAAAATTAAAAAAAATGGCATTTCCTCGTAAAGAAAGTTTATTGAGTATCTATTTTCAAGTGGTGGTCGCCTATATAGGGCTAAATTTTGCTCGGCTATTGATTACTCCAGCAAATAAAACGTTGTTGGACAATGAATATGCGTTGTGGGTAGTGGATTATCCTTTGGCTACCACAGCCAGCACCAAAACAGTGACCACGGTTGGGCAAAAGGACATTGATGAGGGAAAGATGGAGGTGATTTTGAGAAGCATTTATGGGGATTTTCCCGACAGCGTGTTGAACTTGACCGATAGGGCTACCTTTAATATCCCGGTAAAGGATGGGCCGCATCCGCACGTTCCGATGCCAGCGAGTACGCCCATTGGTAAGGTGAATGCTGGTGCAAGGTTGCACCACGTAATCACCCTTGCAGACAGTGCATCGGGCAAACACGCCCATCCGCACGGCACTAGTGGTGCTGAGATTTGGCAAAAAATAGGTGGGGCAACACCTGTTTCTGCTAGCGAGCTTACCTATATTGGTTCAACAAGCAATGCCGTGTTTGTAACCGATTTTCCTGGCACCGATGCAGGATTGATGGTGTATTACTGGATGCGTTGGGTAAACAGCCGCAACGAAAAGGGCAGTTGGAGCCCAGTGTTTTCGGCTAATGTGCAAGGGTAGGCACTTTTAGTGATGAGTTATAAATTATGAGTTGAAGAAGGAAAGCATAAAAGGGTTGAAAGTTGGAGGTTGAAAGACTGATGGCTTTTGGCTCTTTTTTTTTGTTTCTTTACTTATGCCTTATCGCTTAATTTTACATAATGAAACAAAGGTTTTACTTTGATACTTCGGTTTTTGGTGGTGTTTACGATGCGGAGTTTGATGAGGCTACATTACAACTTTTTGAAAGGGTAAACATGGGGCAAATTATTTGTGTTTATTCCGACCTTACAGAGCGAGAGCTACTAACTGCACCACTAAAAGTAAAGACATATTTTGCTGGCATCCCTAAAGATTGTTTAGAGAAAGTAATTGTTAATGATGAAATACTATCTTTGGCATTGAGGTATGTGAATGAAAAAGTAGTTGGGGCAACTAGTTTTGATGACTGTATCCACATAGCAACAGCAACAATAAATAAGGTAGATATATTGGTAAGTTGGAATTTTAAGCATATTGTAAACGTTTATAGAATAAGGGGCTATAACTCCATAAATATCCGGTCAAATTATATATCACTGGAAATTCGTTCACCAAAAGAAGTATTGCAAAATGAAGATTAATAAAACAAAAGACAAAGAGTTTGATACCGTGAGAACGTTTAGAGAAATCAAGGAAAAGATATCTTCGGAAATGGCAGGGATGAATTTTGAGCAAATTAAAGCCTACTTGGCTGAAAGTAGCAAAAAGTTCACCGAACAGATACAGCAGCAAAGCACTCAATAAGCTTTAGCACAGGAGTAAAGTATAAAAAGGGTTGAAAGCTGGAGGTTTTAGGACCGAAGGCTTTTCACCTTTTTTTTGTTTCCTTACTTATGGCATAGTAAAACTTTTTTTAACTACGCCATCATTTGGCAGAGTGGGTATGTTGCTTTGTGGGCTAAATAAGAAAGAAGGATATATTCACAACTTAAAATAAAAAATAATGAGTCAGTTCCAATGCAAGTACTGTGGCAATTCAGCCTCAAGTATTTCTAGTTTAACAGCGGGGAACTGTTCTCGTCACCCGCTTGGTAGCAATAGTGGCAAACACTCTTTGTACGAAGGCAGCGAAAAGACAAAGTATAGTTGTAAGTATTGTGGTGGTACTGCATCCAATATTTCAAGTCTCACTGGGAGTTCTTGTTCAAGGCATCCCAATAGTGCAAATAAAGGAAGGCACGAGCCAGCTTTGTAATGACTGAGATACTACTAAAAGGATAAAGATTATTCGACTTTATATTCCTGAATATTATTTTTATGAACGATACTATTGCTAAAGTCTTAATCGAATTAAACTCGCTGTTTGATGAAAGCCTATCACTGCAAGCAATTAGTGATAGGTTTTATGAAATCAACAATAAATTCCTGCTTCCTCTTGCTATAATTGTAAAAATTAGACACACTAAAGAATTTGGTATTGATGAAGAGCTGAACAGTATCCTAGAAGCAAGAAGGGCTTTGAAATATGACTACAAGCAAAGTATGCTTTTGGATGAACAGCAAAAAGATTTGATAAGAAAGAAAGGAATAACAGAGGCAACTTTGATAAGAATAGAGCCATCTGGTTTTGTATATGAGGATTCCCAAATTGTTGCTTACTTAAACCCTATAAATGATAATGAGGAATTGATTGGACACTTGATAAGAAAGAATAGGGATTTGCCAAAATAACAATGCAAATAACTGTAATATCCGACACACATGGGTTGCACAGGATAAAAAGTTTGAATGGTGCAGTTGTCTTCCATTTACCTTAAATACTTCCTTTTTGGGTTTTGCTTGTTGTGGAAAATGTAGGTTATCAAAATAATCTGGTCAACTTCAAAAACTTGATATACGATGACAAAAGGGAAGATGTCTATCCCTACTTCCCTGTAATCCTTATGTCTAATTGAATATCGTTGTGGACGCTGTTGTATTTCGAGTATCCGTTTGTTTACAACCACAAAGAACTTGTTGCCTATCCTGCCGAACGTTTTTCATACCATAAAGCCGAGGCTTCTAACTCTTTTGTTGCTTTTGGGTAAATGAGTAGTGTATAGCTCACCCCCTTTGTTGTTGGATGCTACCAAATACCTGAGCTTTTGCCTCATCCCAAGATTGTGCTTTTATTGTTCCATTTTGATATTCAGCAGTACGTTTTTCTAGTTCTTTGATAAAGTGTTTATCTTCCCAATTAATTGTAATTAAGTCTATTTCTTTCTCTAATATTGAATAAATAGCCTCTACCTTTTTATCATCAGCCACTTGTAGGTAATCAACTAATTTCTGCCTGATAGATGATGTGTTCATTATTATCTGTTTTTACAAATTTAGCAACCATTGACCCTATTGTTTGCATTGATAGTTTTTTTATTTTTCACTAAGCCATAATTTGGCAGGGTATGCTTTTAGTTTTGTATCATCAATAGCAATTACAACCATGCAAATAACAGTAATATCAGATACACATGGGATGCACGACAGGATAAAAAGTTTGAATAACCCACTCATTAATGAGGTGGATGGGAAAGGCAAAATAATTATCCACGCAGGGGACATAACAGAAGATGGCAGCGAAGCCGAAGTGCGGAATTTCCTGCGTTGGTTTGCCAAGCTGCCGCATCAATACA
>JANYEX010000238.1 GCA_025359725.1 Chitinophagaceae bacterium
GGAAGTGCGGTGGCAGGTGGTTGGAATAATCCAATAGACCCTGCTAATCTTTCGGCTCAGCAGTTTACTCAAGTAAGTACTACAGAGTACAAGATAACAATACCATTGGTTGGGGCTGGCGAATATAAGTTGATAGCAAAAAGTGGTTCATGGGGTGAACAATGGAGTATTGCTACTCAAGATGATCCAACGGAAATTTACGGTGGTGCATTTGTATATAATGGCAATAACACACTTGCGCCGCCAGCCAGTGCGACTTATGATATAGATGTAAACTTTCAAACCGGTAAGTTTACCGTAACAAAGCAATAATTTTTTAATTTTAATAAAACAGAAATATGAAACATCTCATTAAATATCTGGTGCTGTCAACATTCTTGATAATGTTGATAACTGGTTGTGATAAAAAAGACACTGTTACTTTCGCCACTGCTGGTAATTCTAGTTCCTTAAGCTCATCTGTATCCAAAATTGCAGCTATAGCTACAGATTCTCTTAAGCCTGCTTTGGTTTTAAAATGGTCAAATCCTCAGTATTCTACAAGTGCTAGTAATGTAGTTTACACTATACAATTTGATTCATCTGGTAGGAATTTTGCTAAAGCAGTAAGTTTTACTGTATCTGGGGCTACTAATTTGACAGATACATTTACTTCACAACAATTAAATAACATTCTTACAGGTTTCGGATTTCAATTTAAGGTTGCTTATAATGTAGATGTACGTGTAGTGTCTTCTTATGCCAACAATAATGTGGCATTGAACTCAAACACTGTTACAATCAACATGACACCTTATGTAACTCCTCCTGTTGTAACTCCTCCAAATCAGGTAGTTCTACAAGCTACTGATGCAGCTTCTGTAGTTGGAACAGGATTGTTTTTGGTGGGTGATGCTTCTCAAGGAGGTTGGAATAACCCAGTTACAGTTCCTACTCAACAATTTTACCAAAAAGATTCTGTTACTTATGTTGGCGTTTTCAATTTAATCGGCGGTAACAGTTATTTATTATTACCATTTAATGGTAGCTGGAATTATAAGTACGCAGTTAGTAATGTATCGGTACCTGGCATTGCAGCTGGTACTGGTGGTCAGTTTGGTTTCTACTCCAATGCTAACCAGTCTAACTTTACCAATAACTTCCCTGCACCAGCTACTTCTGGTTGGTATACAATAGTAGTTGACTTTCAACATGGAATCTATACGGTTACTCCCTACACGAGTACTTTCCCTACTAATTTATATATTGTAGGAGATGCTACAGCTGATGGTTGGAACAATTCCAATCCACCTGTAAATCCTGTATTTACGCAATTAGATGCAGCTCGTTTTCAAGTAACTATACCATTAATTGGTGGTAAAAATTTCTTAATGTTACCTGTTGCTGGCAATTGGACAAACAAATATGCGGTTTCAAATGCTAATGTACCTAGTTCTGGTGGTAGTTTTGGTTATAATTCAAGCACTAATTTTAATGCCCCAGCTACTAGTGGTACTTATACTATTACTGCAAACTTCTATGATTTAACATTTACTGTAAAATAAAAAGTAAACGACGAAACTTTGATTAAAATAGGCTTTGCATTTGCAAGGCCTATTTTGTTTTTAGATGAATAGTCAATTTAATTACTTTTACCGCATCGGGGATTTATTAATCTCCAACATAAATATTTTACTTATGCTTTATTCGATGACAGGTTATGGACGTGCTGAACAAACAATTGGAGAAAAGGTATTTCTTATCGAACTCCGTTCGCTCAATGGTAAACAGTTTGATTTGCGGATGCAACTTCCTGCGCTATTAAAACCTTATGAGTTTGATTTGAGAACAATACTTAGTGAAGAGCTTGAAAGAGGAAGCGTAGAATGTTTTATAACCATCAAACAAAATGGTATTGCAAAACCCGTAAGCATCAATACTGATTTATTAAAAGCATACTATACTTCTGTTGTTCAGATTGCTGATGAGTTGCAAGCTGATAAACAACAACTACTTGCTGCCATATTACGGTTACCTGAAATTGTTGTAAGTAGTTCGGAGGTGCTTGAAGAAGAAGATTGGGAGAAGTTTAAAGTTGTATTGAAGGCGGCAATCGCCGATTTGAATGTACATAGATTGGATGAAGGAAAATCTATTGAGGCTGATATGCTATTACGACTTTCTAACATAGAAAAGCAAAGTGCTACAATAGTAACACTTGAACCAAATCGTAGACAAAAAACAAAAGATAACCTTACCAAGTTGTTGGAAGAAAGGGTAGGCAAAGAAAATTATGATACGAACCGTCTAGAACAAGAGTTGATTTACTACATAGAAAAGATTGACATAAGCGAGGAGCAAGTAAGACTAAAGAACCACATAAGCTATTTTAAAACTATACTAGAAGAGAAAGATAAAAGCAAGGGCAAAAGGCTTTCTTTTTTGTTACAAGAATTTGGCAGAGAGATCAATACCACAGGCTCGAAGGCTTACGATTCAGAGATACAGAAATGTGTAGTATTGATGAAAGATGAGTTAGAAAAAGCAAAAGAACAGGTGTTGAATGTGTTGTAGAAGAGATATGAGTTAGTAGATATGAATGATTGAATCGTAAATAATAACTCATACCTTATAACTCATAACTTCTTCAATGCTTTCCAAAACCACCCTACACATCTCTGTTAGTTCTGATTCTGTAATAATTAATGGGGGGGCGATGCGCATACTTTTATCATTGAATAAAAACCAATCAGAAATTAATCCCTTTTCAATACACTTCTTTATGACAGCATGGTTCGTCGCAAAACTATCAAATTCTATTGCCATCCATAAACCACAGCTTCTTTTCTTTACAATTGCTTTGTGTTGAATTAATTCAACCATTAAGGCTTCTTTTCTTTTTATCGCTTCAATGAATTTTCCATCAAGTAAAACTTCCAACCCTGCTTTTCCTGCTGCACAACTTACTGGATGTCCGCCAAAAGTGGTGATATGTCCTAATACTGGATTATAAGTAAAGCAGTCCATTAGTTTCTTATCAGCTATAAAAGCACCCAATGGCATACCACCGCCTAATGCTTTGCCCAACAGCAATATGTCTGGAACAATATCATATTGCTCAAAAGCCCATAAGCTTCCTGTTCTTCCAAAGCCAGCTTGTATCTCGTCTAGTATTAAAAGAGCACAATACTCATCACACTTTTGCCTTATTGCTGCAATCCATTCTTTATTTGGTTTTACAATGCCTGCTTCTGCTTGCACCGTTTCCATTATCACACATGCAGTATCGCTATTGATGGCAGCAATAGCTTCCTCACTGTTATAGTCATAATGAAGTATATCTGGCAATAAAGGACGATAAGAATTTCTGAAATATTCATCACCCATTATGCTAAGTGCCCCTTGTGTACTACCGTGGTACGCTTTATTAAAACAAATAATCTGACTACGATTGGTAACACGTTTTGCCAGTTTCATAGCACCCTCCGTAGCTTCGGTGCCGCTATTGGTAAAGTAAACGCAATTGAGAAAAGAAGGCAGCAAATCAGTCAACATCTTGGCATAAGCTACCTGTGGCTGTTGAATATATTCACCATAAACAATCAAGTGCATATATTGTGCTGCTTGTTGCTGAACAGCCTCAACCACTTTTGGATGACTGTGTCCAATATTAGCCACACTAAAACCACTAATCATATCCAAATAAGCCTTGCCATTGGTATCATAAATATAAATACCCTCTGCCCTCGCCATTTCCAATCCGATGGGTGATGGCGAAGTCTGTGCAATGTGTTGTAGAAAATGATTACGAAGAGACAATGTTTTTAGATATTAGATAGTAGATATTAATTCGGCGATTGCAGTTTGTTTTTTCTTAGAGGTAACTATTGAACTTTTTAGCATCTTTAATAACTCTATTCCTTTATTGTTAATACTTTCAAACTCAAGTAAAGTTAAGTAATTAGTCTCTTTGAGAAGTTCCATCCAATACAGTGACTCGTCACATTCTTTCTGTGAAATACCTAGTTTATGTATAAAATCTCTATTACTCTCAGCATTTTGCGCTTCCCTTATCATTGCACCAATCGAAGTGCCACACCTAAGTAGTTGTTTGCTCAAAACATATTCACTCTTTACTTCAATTAAATATTTGTAAAGGTTTACAATACGTATTGCAAAGGCAAAACTTTTAGTTCTTAAAATACTATTTTGTACATTCATAATTATTAATTATACAATAATTCAACCTCATATCTCATAACTCATACCTCATAACTCATAACTCATATCTCATATCTAATAACTTTCTTCTACATTCTTTCCATCGCCCGCAACCATCTTTCGGGCATGTCGTTGTTGCTGGCTATTAGGTAATCGAGTTTGCTACAGGCAATAAATTTATCATCATTTACCTGCATCCACCACCTGCCCGACTTCTTGCTTTGTAGAAAGACTGTTTCTACTTCGGCAAATGCCATCGTAAACTCAAGGAAGTCTTCCCTGTTATCCAACGATGCTTCTTGCTTGCCTTTGTGGATGCCATCCATGATATACCAAAGCAAATGGCTAATCTGTTTTGCGGTGAGATTATGCGTATCCAGATTGGTATTGTATCCATAAATACCAATGCTGCTAATGTTCGGACTCATACCCGCATATTGCATCAGTGTACAGGCTTCTTCGCCAGTAAATCCATTGGGTGTAAGTCTGTTTGCGGGTGCATGGGAGTTTTGAATGGCGGCAATATCAAAACTAAGTAGGTGGCTATTGCGGATAGGGGGTTCCATTTCTTCAATATTCTCTTTTACCTTACCCACCCTAAAACAATCGAATCGTAGGCTGTCAATTACTTCCAGCATTTGCGGATGAACAAAATAACTCTGAAAGCCAATGTGGTTGTAGTGTCTTATAAAATTGGGAACACCTGTCAATAGTTCCATCAAGAAGTTGTCCGATGGTAATACACTGTCCATGTTAAGGTCAATGCGAGAATCTACACAGGTAGCTTCTATTATCTTTTCCAACGAAGAGTAGGCAGCGTATTGTGCCAGCGTAACGTCGTGGCTTCCACCTAATATCACCACTTTCTTCCCTTGTTCTATTAGTTCACTAACTACTGTTTTAAGTGCAGCATAAGAATCTTGAATACTAGCACCCACCTTTATATTACCAATATCAGCCACTACCACATTTTTATGCCAATGGAAAAGACCATAAAAAGCAGTACGAATAGCATTAGGGCCTTCCGTATTGTTGATGCCACCTTCGCCACGCATTTCGCCACAGCCAACAAGTACCATGTCAGCATTAGTAATATCGGGAAAGTCTTCTTCAAAAGCATCTATGTGCCTTCCTAGTTGGGTATCTTTATAACCCTCGTCATTACTAATTTCATCGCGGTTAATAGGTTCCAGAAAGTCGACAATTGTGTGTACACTCATATCTTACATGTGTTTAAAAACAAACATACTTTATTAAGAGGTACAATTATCTTTATGTTAGAAAATAGTAGTACAGGTGCAGTGTTTGTTATTCAATAAACACAATATGTTGATGGGGTTAATGAGAATTTATATTATTTACAGTTCAACATTCACTTCTTATTGTCACCCTTTAGGGGATAGGGGTTGCATAACTAATAGATAAAATAAATTATTTGTAGGTGGAAATAAGTTGTTTGTACCATCATTTTATCTGAATAAGAGAATTAAGAATATTAGTTAAGGTACAATCCTTTCAAATCCATTAATCCTACAAATCATGGTTCAGACAATTTTTACACTTCAATACCCCACAAGCATACTCTAGCAGCTAAAGTTACTTGT
>JANYEX010000101.1 GCA_025359725.1 Chitinophagaceae bacterium
TTTGCCTTGATAGTATCTTCTACGTAACGAACAATCAATTTCTCGCCTATTTCCTCTGCGAATTTATCCCTGTAGTCCAATGCTTCTTGGAAGTTATGTCCTGTATCAATATGTACCAATGGAAAAGGGAACTTTCCTGGACGGAAAGCTTTCAATGCCAAATGAACCAACACGATAGAATCCTTACCGCCTGAAAACAACAAAGCAGGACGTTCAAACTGCCCTGCCACTTCACGCATAATGTGTATGGATTCCGACTCCAATTGATCCAAATAATCTAGTCTGTTATTACTCATCTATTCTATTTCTTATTATCTAAATTTATTCTTACTTAAAACCTATAACCTAAAACCTAATACTTATTACTTACAACGTAAAACGTATAACTCTATTCATGCACATGCAGCCCACATTCTTTTTTGTCTGCATCTTCCCACCACCATCTTCCAGCCCTAAAGTCTTCGCCGGGTTTTATGGCACGGGTGCAAGGTAAGCATCCAATACTAACAAAACCCCTATCGTGCAATGGATTGTAAGGAATATTGTTTTTAGTAATATCTTCCTTCACCTGCTCTGTGGTATAATGCAACAATGGATGGAACTTGATGATGTTATTGCTTTCATCCCATTCCAACATTTCTAGTCCTTGCCTGTCAGGAGAATGTTCTGCACGTAAGCCAGTAACCCAAACCTGATTGCCACTCAATGCCCTTTTTAGGGGCTCTACCTTGCGTATAAAGCAACAAGCTTTTCTGTTTTCTACACTTTCATAAAAAGAGTTAGGGCCCTTTTCGGCAACAAACGTTGCCAATGCTTCTGCTTGTGCGTAGTATGGAATAATGTGTGTATTGTAGCGTTCATTGGTACTTACCCAAACGCTGTAAGTTTCGGAATACAACCTGCCAGTATCTAGTGTAAAGATGCTGATAGGAAGATTGTTATGTAAAATCTCATGAGAAATCAACTGATCTTCGAAGCTAAAACTAGAAGAAAAAGTAATTGTAGAAGGGAATGTTTTTGCCAATAATGCCAAAGCATCCTTTATGCTGAGTCCTTTAGTCTTGTGAAGTAGTTGTGTTATCGTCTCTTTATGCGTAGTTGCCATTTGCAATGTTGTATTAAGTAATTACTAGCCATTTTATTCTTTCAACTCCTTAAGCAGTCACTTGATAAAGGTATAAACTGAAATTGCTCATTCTCATTTGTTTAAGAATTTCTGATAAATGTCTACTTTGTTGGGCGACAAAAGTAATTACTTATCTTTTAAGTTCTGCTACTTTTATTTATCTAATAAAACAAAAGTGCAGCCTACCAATAAGGTAAAGCTGCACTTTTATAATTATGAGCCATGAAATATGAATCTAAAAATAAACACATTTTATATTTCATAACTCATATTTCTCTGCCTATTCCTTTACCATTCTAATGCTACTAGCCTTGCCATCACTCGTTAAAATACGCAAATGATAAACCCTGCTTGTAACCTGCTAACAGAAAGTGTAGGGTTATTAGTAGCATCCTTCAAGTTAACAATCTTTACAATCCTGCTTATATTATCTATCACCTCTACAGTAGCTATATTATTACCCTTAAACGTTATAACATCTCTGGCAGGGTTGGGCACTACAATAAACGGTAGTCGGTTGACAATCAACTGCACACTAACAACTTTGCTATACATAATCGCCCCATCCTTATCTACACTTTTCAAGCGGTAATAGTTGACGCCATCTATTAGATTATTATCTTTAAAACTATAACTATTAGTAGCCCCACTGCCAATGGCTTTTACAGTACCAATGTCTGTAAAGGAATTACCATCCGTACTATGTTGAATGATAAAGTGGCTGTTGTTTAGTTCGGTAGCTGTATGCCTGTTAATTTCTATGGTTTTGCTTTTTATTGTTGCACTGATGGATTTTAAACTAATCGGCTCTAGGTTAATCCCAATTAATATTATCGTTGTAGTATCATAACGATTTGGCACACAGTTTATAGAACTAGTTGAAATATAGGTAGTGTTACAATATAGTTGATTTGAATTCGTTTATATAGCAAAAAAAGTTTTGCTCATGATAACTGTTTTACGTTCCTGTCATAATTGTAACAGTACGAATTTGGTACTGAATGGCAAAAATACTAGCAAGCAACAACGTTATCGTTGTAAGGACTGTAATGTTACCAGGGTAATGGATTATAAACAAAAGGGTCGTAGC
>JANYEX010000113.1 GCA_025359725.1 Chitinophagaceae bacterium
CTGATTGTCTTTATTTGAACCGCCCTATTTAAAACACAGAATAATACAAAGTTCATAATGTATTCTCGCCGTTGTTGGTGTTCCTCACCAACAATTATCTAGCAGGACACCTATATTTTTAATCAAACAATCGATAATCCCCCTCCTTTTCATTGTTGTTGGTGAAGAACACCAACAACGGCGAACAATCGATAATCCCCCTCCTTTCTATTCAAGGGAAAGTGGGTGTGTTTGCAGGGGAATCTACATTGAGTTGGAACAAAATGAATGGTGCCAAATACTATCTGGTACAAACAAGCAAGAATGGGCGAACAGGATGGGCAAACATTGGCGAACCTATTACAAAAATAAAGATACTAATAAAAGGATTAGTGCCAGAAACAGGCAATTTCTATAGGGTTGCTGCCAGAAACGCTATTGGAATTGGGGCATGGTGCAATCCTTTTAGGGTAATGGCTATGTGATTTGTTCTTAGTATTCTCCGAGTGCTGCCATTGATAACAAAAGAGTTTATTACAAGCTTTCTAATGAAGAAACTACACCGATGGTTCTCAACAATATTTGCAACTCTAGTCTTACCGAAAGGTGGTTTATATAATATAAATCATATTCTAATTTCTCTATTGTCTCTTCGGGTGTAGCAGTAGGGTTATTTACCTGAGCCCATCCAGTAATACCTGGCTTTATTATGTGCCGTACACGATAAAAGTTATTTTGAACTGCATACTGCTCAACAATGTCTTCTCGCTCAGGTCTTGGTCCGATAATGCTCATTTCACCTCTCAAAACGTTCCAAAGTTGAGGCAATTCATCAATCTTTGTTTTCCTCAGGAACTTTCCTAGCTTAGTAATCCTTTTATCACCCCTAACCGTATGTATTTGATGTCCTTTGGGGTTGTGTACCATTGTCCGTATCTTGTACAAGGTAAATATTTTGCCATTAAGACCCACCCTTTGCTGCTTGAAAATAGCTGGACCTTTTGAAGTTAACCTCGTAAGTATTACGGCAATTAGGATAACTGGAAATAATATCGGCAGCATAATAGATGCTATTGCCCAATCCATTATCCTTTTTATATTTAAGAGTGCTTGGGTTGGCTTTTCAACCATTTCTATTGCCTTGTTTTGATTTGTTTCTGCATAAATCATCGGGCAGCAGAAAGTAGTCTTCTCGTAGAACTCTACTATATTTATTATCTTTTTTGTGTTAATGTCATAAAACTGAGCGAGGCTCAAGAATTGGTTCAATATCTTTTCGCCAACCCATTTATCAATTACTACAAAGTCGTAATAATTCTGACGGAGATATTTAATGAGTCTTATATCTACAGGACCACTCCAAAAATTGTACGAGAAGTTCTTATTAAAGAGTGGTTTATTGATTAGCTGTTTAGCTAATATATCAGGATTGACAATCAAGCAAGTTTTCTTTTTTGATTCCTTTTGTTTCTTATTCTTTTTACCATACCAACTTCCTTCATATATAATTGCACGAAGATTATCTAAGTTGTTATTAGCCTTTTTTAGCGTTTCCAGAGTGGTAAATTTAAATACTTGAAAAAATAGTGTCTATTGATACTTATTAAAACAAAAAGTAAAATTTTCTATACGCTATCTTTTTTAATAGTTAAATAAAAGATTGTGGCTCATATAATGCGCAAAACTAAATAAATTCATGTTAATGATTATTCTTTTTTTTCTTTTGCTGCCTGCTAGAATAATAATTTTACTGTATTGGGTACTACATTTCTTTCAACTGACTAACAATAAGCTCGAAAACCTCTTCATCAGAGTGAGGCTCTGGTACAAACCCTTCGCCGATTATCTTTTCGTACAATTCAATATACCGCTTACTTATTGTTTGCAACCACTCTTCTGTCATCTCCGGGATGGTTTGCCCTTCCTTCCCCATAAAATCATTAGCTATTAGCCATTCTCTTACAAATTCTTTACTCAATTGCTTTTGCCTATCCCCTGTTGTTTGCCTCTCTTCAAAACCATCAGCATAAAAATATCGAGAACTATCTGGCGTATGAATTTCGTCCATCAGATAAATGGTGTTCCCAATTTTACCAAACTCATACTTTGTATCTGCCAATATCAATCCTCTTTTATTGGCTATACTCCTACCCTTTCCAAACAAATCCAAAGAGTATTTTGCTAGTATTTCCCATTCATCTTTACTTACTAATCCTAGCGCAATAATTTCCTCTTTACTAATGTCCTCATCATGCCCCTTTGATGCTTTTGTTGTAGGGGTAATGATGGGTGATGGAAAGTAATCATTTTCTTTCATCCCATCAGGCAATTGAACACCACACAAAATTCTACCACCTGCAGCATATATACGCCAAGAATGTCCAGTTAGATTTCCTCTAACTACCATTTCTATTTTAAAGGGATTACAAAGCTTACCAATTGCCGCATTTGGTGCAGGAACACTAGTAAGCCAATTGGGGCAGATTGAAGTTGTAGCCTCTAACATGTAGGCGGCAATCTGATTAAGCACTTGTCCTTTATAAGGGATTGGCTTTGGTAAGATGACATCAAAAGCAGATATCCTATCGCTGGCAATCATCACCAAAGTATCGGTACCTATTGTGTAAACGTCTCTAACTTTTCCACTGTAAAAAGCCGTTTGGCGTGGGAACGTAAATGTAGCCATAGAGCAAAAGTAAAGCTACCACTACAGATAGCAATAGAATTATATAAATGTTTTATAAAAAACCTTAGCATTAATCAAAATAATCTATTCATTTATAAAGATAGATTATCCAAATACTCCTCAAGTTCAGAATCACTTTTAAACAATACCTCACGAGCTTTGCTACCTAGATTTTGTCCAACAATACCTGCTCTTTCCAATTGATCCATCAATCTTCCTGCTCTATTATAGCCCAGTTTCATCCTTCGTTGTATTAGGGATGTACTGCCCATCTGGTTTTGTACTATCAACCGAGCTGCATCTGCAAAGAGTGGATCTTTATCACCATCATTAAAATCTTTACTTTCCATTTCCTTTTCATCCACATATTCCGGCAACAAGAATGCATCTGGATAACCATGTTGCTCACCAATAAATTCGCATACCCTTTCTACCTCTGGAGTATCTACAAAAGCGCACTGCAAACGGGTAATCTCGCCATTATAGCTGATAAGCATATCCCCTTTACCAATTAATTGCTCTGCACCGCCAGCATCCAAGATGGTTCGGCTATCTATTTTAGAAGAAACTTTAAAAGCAATACGTGCAGGGAAATTGGCCTTGATTGTACCAGTAATAATATTTACGGATGGACGTTGTGTGGCTATAATCAAATGAATTCCAATGGCACGAGCCAACTGTGCCAACCTTGCTATAGGCATTTCCACTTCCTTACCAGCAGTCATTATCAAATCAGCAAACTCATCTACTACCAACACTATAAACGGCAAAAACTGATGTCCTTTCTGAGGATTCAATCTACGGTTGGTAAACTTCTCGTTATATTCCTTAATATTTCTACAACCAGCTTCCTTCAATAAATCGTAGCGGTTATCCATCTCTATACACAAGGCGTTGAGGGTATGAACAACCTTTTTAGTATCAGTAATAATACTTTCTTCTTCTCCCGGAAGTTTTGCCAAGAAATGTTTTTCTATCACCCTATATAAACTAAGCTCTACTTTCTTAGGATCTACCAATACAAACTTTAATTGCGAAGGATGTTTTTTATATAGTAATGAAACCAATAAAGTATTGATACCTACTGATTTACCTTGCCCAGTTGCACCTGCCATTAATAAGTGGGGCATCGTGGCAAGATCCACAATAAAGTTTTCATTATCTATCCTTTTACCTATGGCTATAGGCAAAGAGAAAGTACTATTTACAAATTTATCCGACATCAGCAAGGTCTTCATACTTACCACTGTCTTCTTAATGTTGGGTACTTCTATACCTATTGTCCCCTTACCGGGAATAGGGGCAATAATACGTATGCCCAACGCTGCAAGGCTTAGGGCAATATCATCTTCTAAGTTTTTGATACGACTAATACGAACCCCTGGCGCAGGAACAATCTCATATAAAGTAACTGTTGGTCCTACTGTTGCTGCAATACGCTGAATAGCAATATCATAGTTCATTAAGGTAGAAACTATCTGATTCTTATGTGCCTCCAACTCAGTAGGATCGTGTATTATCTTCTCGCTACCATGTGTTTCTAATATGTCTAATGGCGGATATTTATAATCCTTCAAGTCGAGGGTTGCATCGTACTTAGTACTCAATGTCTGCCTTGGGATTATTGGTGGATTGAACGTAAAAGGTGGCTCATTATCCTCGATAATTGTTTCTTCTTCTTCATCAAAGTCATCCTCATCTGTGTCCTCTTCTTCAGGAATATCTTCAACTGCGGATGGTTTTATCTCTAGTTCCATTCCCCCAGTTCCGTGCGCTGCTAATGCGGCTTTTGCTAAGTCATGAACGGTAGGAATATCCTCTACAGTATTATTTATCTCTAATGACAGATTGTTCTTGGGCGGTGCCTGACTATCATCTATAAATAACCGTCCTTCTTGAAATGCAGGCTCGTCTGGAACTTGCTCATTGATAGTAAAGTCTATCAAAGGATTATTTCCCGGAGGTATCTGCTTTGGCATTATCACCGAAACGCTTAATCCACCATCTTTTAATTTATTGTTGCTAACTGGAATAACTACTTCTTCTTCAATAGTTTCCATTTCGTTTAATACCAAAGGAATCTCCTCTGCCAAAGGCATCTTATTACTTGAGAAAATAGGCTCGTCTTCTTCATATTCTTCATCATCAGGAATTGGTAGTATTTCTTTTACAGTCCGCTTAAACTCTGGCCATTTAAAGGAAGGATTAAAACGCCAGATAACATAACTAAACACTGCCGTTACCAATATTGCCCCTGTTCCAAAGTTGCCTATCCACTTTACAAACCAATCATTTACCAACTCCCCCACTGCACCGCCCCAACTAAAATCGCTGGTACGAGTGAAGAAGGCAAAAGCTACACTCAATACCAATAAACCCACTACCACATAGCGAAGGTTTCTTACCAGGCTAAATATTCTTTTACCAAATAATAAATTAATCCCCAGTACAAAAAAGAATGTACAAAAGAGGTAGGATGCTACTCCGAAGCCATTAAAAATAAATATATGGGCAATATAAGCACCTAAAACACCCAAGAGATTATGTATTACCACATCGTTGGTAGCAAATATCCTGATGCCAAACTGGTGAACCTTATCTTGGTCTTCCTGCCAAGTAAAAAGGTAAGAAGTAAAGGCAATAAACAAAAACAAGGAAAACAAAAGGCTACTCGCACCAGCAATCTTGGTGGTACGTTCGTCTTTTACAACCTCGGTTACAGTTACTTGCACTTCTTTATCCGGATTAAGCTCTTCGGGGCTTGGCGGTGGAGGTGAAGATTTCTTTCTGAGAAGATTTGCCATACTTTACTTAGTTAAAAAAGGCGTAAAAGCAAGTCTTAAGCCAGAAACTTCTTCTTCTAAACTATAGAACAAACTAGTTACCCTAACTTAACAAATATACAGGTTGCTGAAAATAGGTTTTGATATAATAATCCTATGTGGATTTCTTATTGATATAACTAGGGGTAATTGAGGGATGGTGGATAACTTAGGCGAAATATGAGTTATGAAATATGAACGATGAGTTAATAATAATACATGATCAATATTTCATACTTCATATTTCATAGTTCAAAACAACGTTTGTATCCCATGTGCCATTCTAAATTCGTGTTGCAGTAACCATTTCTTTCGTTGCATCCCGCCCGAATAACCAACTAGACTTTTGTCGGTACCTATTACCCTATGGCAGGGTACGATGATGGCTATCTTGTTTTTTCCGTTTGTGCTTGCCGCTGCTCTTATTACTTTAGGGTTGCCTAGTCGCTTTGCCAAGTCCATATAGCTAATTGTTTTCCCGAATGGAACTTGCAATAGTTCATTCCATACATTCTGCTGAAACTCCGTACCATCCTGATGTATAGGGATATTAAAAGACTTTCTTCTCCCCTGAAAAAACTCTATTAGTTGCTCTGTACATTGATGTAGCACCTCGCTAACCCCAGGTATCCCATGTTCCAACTGCGCTTGATGATCTATAAAACTTAGTTCGGTGATATAACTTTCCGTACCAGCAATTTTCATCAGTCCCACCGGACTTTCATAATATGTATAGTAGTACTCTTGCATTTATTTAGTAGTGGAAAGGCGTTACAGCAGTGTTTCCTTATTTTATCGTCGTAAAAGAATACTAGTAAAACGAAGAAGTTGATATTATATTGTATTTTTTTGCCACAAAGACAAAAAAAGAGAGAGAAGCACTAAGTATTCCCTTTTTCTTCTTTCTTCCCTCAGTGCTACTTTGTGCCTTAGAGTCTTCGTGGCAAAATAAAATCCCTTACTGAAAGTAATAAGATGTAACCTATAAAGTCCTGTAATGTACTGACAAATTATTCCCTAAAAATGAGACAATTTTTACGAAAAGCAAGATAAAATGGTATAAAAGTGACAGGTTTTATTGATAAAATCTGTTATCATCATTTCTAAGATTTTGACTAACACAACAAAATACAAATTAGTTTTTTAACTGTAATAATCTCTTTTAAAATTTCCACCATCTACCTCTTACTCATTGTGTAGTCACATTAATTCATAAAAAAAAATACTTAAAAGCCTATTAGTCTAGTAGATTTATATATATTTGCTGCCGATGAAAAATATAACAGCACTTACAGCAGAACTTTATTTAGTTTTTAAAAATGAAACTGTGTATTCATTTGATAATTCTTCTAAAAATAGTTGTTGTATAGATAGACAACTGCCAACTATACTCATTCTTTGCCCTTGAGGGCTTTACAATTTTACATAAATCACAGAAGAACTACTTCTTATTTATTCTACAAATAAGATAGATTGATATAAATATTTTTCTTTAATAAATACAACCACCGTCATGATTAAAAAAGTACAACAATTGAATTTAAAGCGTATTACCTTATTCATCTTAGCAGCAGGACTTTACTTAACTTCCTTTTCCCAAGGAAACAACCTTATTCAGGTATCGGGGCAGGTAATAGACCAAGACAAACATGAACCTTTACAGGGAATTAGTATCCAAATAAAAGGAGCTGTTACGGGAACAATTACTGATAGCAAAGGGAAATTTGTGTTGAAAACAAAATCTAAGTTTCCGTTAACTCTTATTTTTTCTTCTGTTGGTTATCAACAACAAGAATTTGTAGTAACAGGGGTAGATTCTAAACTAAATATCGCCCTAGCTACGCAAACATTTTTTGGTAAGGAAGTAGTAGTAACTGCATCTAGGGTATCAGAGAGCATACAGAAGTCACCAGTTGCCATTGAGAAACTTGATATCAGAGCCATTAGAGAAAGTCCGGCACCTAGTTTTTACGACGCACTAGAAAATGTAAAAGGTGTACAGATGATTACTTCTAGTCTTACCTTCAAAGTACCTAATACACGTGGTTTTAATGTGCCTAATAACTTTCGTTTTATGCAATTAGTAGATGGAGTGGACATGCAATCTGCCACATTAGGTGTATCACTAGGTAACGCAATTGGGCCAACAGAGTTGGACATTGCCAGTGTAGAAATTACGCCTGGTGCATCTGCGGCGTTATATGGCATGAGTGCTATTAACGGTATGGCAAACTTAATAACCAAAAGTCCATTTACTAGCCCAGGTCTTAGCTTCTACCAAAAGATTGGTGTAAACCATTTGGGTGGTACAGGAAGGAGTACTAGTTTACTTACAGAAACAGCAGTACGCTTTGCGCAAGTAATCAATAACAAGTTTGCTTACAAGGTAAATGCGAGTTTCTTGAAAGGGACTGATTGGTTATCTAATACTACTACTGATCAAAATCCTAATAACTTAACTACTGCTAATCCTAAATTCCCAGCATTGAATGGTGCCAATAATGTTGCCTATGATGCTTGGAACAAATATGGGGATGATGCGGCTGTAGGAAACAACGTTGTTTCTATTTCTAAACTAAATATTGACGGTGTTGCTAATAAAACATTAAATGTAGCGAGGACTGGTTACTGGGAAAAGGACTTAGTTCAACCAGAAGTAAGAAACTTGAAGTTTGATGCGGGTCTTTACTATCGTTTAACTGAGCACACACAGATTTCTTATGATTATCGTGTAGGACAAATGGATGGTGTATTTCAAAGAGGAAATAAGATTCAATTGAATAACGCAATTGTACAAAATCATAAAATTGAGATAAAGGGTAATGAATTTGTTGTTAGAGGTTATGTATCAATTGATGGTACAGGAAACTCTTATAACTTGAAACCTTTAGCAGATAACTTAGATCTGTATACTGGCGGTAGTAATTCAAACTGGGCAACCAAGTACACGAATGCTTTGAACCTTTATGCAAAAAATAATGGTGGTGCGCTTACTTCTTCAAATCTTGCTGCTGCAAATGTTGCAGCAAGGCTAGCTGCTGATGCTGGAAGAGCTGAACCTGGAACAGCAAGATTTGATTCCTTAGTCAATGTTATGAAAAAGATTAACAATTGGGATGTTTCTGCCAAATATCCAACAGGTGGTGCAGATTTGGTAATGAGTAGCTATATGTATAATTTAGATGCACAGTGGGATTTGAGTAAAAGAGTAAAAGTGATTGGTTTATTAGTTGGTGCTGATGAAAGAATTTATCAATTGATTCCCGATGGAAATAACTTTGTAGATTTCCGTCGACCTGTTGCACAACGCAATACACCTTTATCTGATGGCACTTATGGTAAGAAAGTTTATTACGAAAAATATGGGGCATTCGTACAAGCTACAAAGAGCTTCTTAGACGAGAAATTGAAAGTATTTGCATCTTTGCGTGGTGATTACAATCCTTATTTCGATCCTAAGTTTACCCCACGTGTGGCTGCTGTTTATACCTACAATAAAGTTCACAATTTCCGTTTTACTTTCCAACAAGGATATCGTTTCCCTTCTTTGTTCGAAGCATTGTCCTTTGTTAATAATAGTGGTACGAGAAGGGTAGGTAGCTTGCCTTTTATCAATCAGGGGCTTGGTTTCCTAGATAATAGTTATTATACAGCATCTTATAACTCATTCAAATCAGCGGTACAAAACGGAACTGGTATTGACACTTCAAAAACGCTTCTTCAAAAGGCAAATCTTCCAAATGCACGTCCTGAAAAGATTACATCTTTCGAAGTTGGTTACAAAAGCGTATTGCTAGATAATAAATTGGTAATTGACTTTGATGCTTACACTAATGTTTACAACGGATTCTTAGGTCAGGTAAATGTTGTCGTTGATACTGCAGGAGGTCAAATTCAATCACCAGGAGATGCAACTGCTGCTTCCTTAGCTGCAGCAATAAAGAAAAACCCAAATGCTGTACCACTCGCAAAGTATAAAGTTTATACTAATGCTAAGGATGATTACAATAACTATGGTGCATCATTAGGAATCACTTACAGCTTCTACCAAAAGTTTGTGGTTAACGGGGCTATTAACTACAATAAAATATCCAACGCACATAACGATGATGTGTTTCAAACAGGTTTTAATACGCCAGATTGGAGTACTAACATAGGCATTGCTAACCGTGAAATATTTAAGAATGTAGGCTTCAACGTTATTTGGAAATGGCAAAATGAATTCTTGTGGCAGAGCCAACTGGTTAATGGAACTGTAGGTGCATTCAGTACGTTTGATGCACAAGCTAACCTTAGATTGCCTAAGATTAAGGGGATTATCAAGTTGGGCGCAACCGATTTGCTAAACACTAGATACATTCAGTATGCTGGTGGTCCAACAATTGGGGCATTAATTTACACTACCTTTACTATTGATGGATTACTAACAAAGTAATAATTTGTTAAGTTGACAAAAGAAGCTGTACCCAAAGTACAGCTTCTTTTATTTTAAATAGGTTTGTATGGTACAATGACTTAGGGAAACTGTTTGAACAATTCACTTTTCCGTTTTAAAGTTCCCTTTATTATCAGTAGTTTGAACTATTATAACTCCGCCAGAAATTCTTTTTTATAAGCGTATAAGCTACCCTTTATCTTTTTGCATTACATTTGAAATTTATTTTAAATAAAAGTTAATGATTAATCAAAAATAAATTTTCCTATTATGAGTAAGTTTTCAGAACACAATTTTTCAGGACAAAAAGTATTGATACGTGTAGATTTCAATGTTCCTTTAGACAAACAAACCCTTGCTATTACGGATGATAACAGAATGCGAGCTGCCATTCCTACAATCCAAAAGATTTTATCTGATGGAGGTAGTGTTATCCTTATGAGCCATTTAGGTAGACCAAAAGGTGGACCAGAAGATAAATATTCTTTACGTCACATCGTTATGCACCTAAGCGAATTATTAGGTGGTATTGATGTTCAGTTTGCAGATGATTGTGTTGGCGAGTCTGCCGTAGAATTGGCTGGTGCTCTAAAACCCGGTGATGTGTTGTTGATAGAAAACCTTCGTTTTTATAAAGAAGAAGAAGCTGGCGATGAGGCTTTTGCAGAAAAGCTTAGCAAGTTGGGCGATGTGTATGTAAACGATGCTTTTGGTACTGCACACAGGGCTCATGCTAGCACGGCGGTTATTGCTAAATACTTTACATCCGATAATAAAGTATTTGGTCTATTGATGAATAGCGAAGTTGCTAGTGCCGAGAGAGTAATGCACCACAGCGAAAACCCTTTTACAGCAATCATCGGTGGTGCCAAAGTTTCTGACAAGATTTTAATCATTGAAAATTTGTTGAACAGGGCTACCGATATTATCATTGGTGGCGGGATGGCTTATACTTTTATGAAGGCACAAGGTGGGCATATTGGTAATAGTCTTTGCGAAGATGACCGTTTAGATATGGCACTTGATATACTGAAGAAAGCAGAAGCAAAAGGAGTTTGTATCCATTTGCCTAGTGACAGCACGATAGCAGATAATTTTGCTGCCGACGCAAATACTTCTACTGCACCTAGTAATTCTATTCCTGATGGTTGGATGGGGTTAGATATTGGCGAAAACGCCGTAGAGCAATTCTCTAATGTTATCAAGCGTTCTAAAACTATCCTTTGGAATGGTCCAATGGGGGTTTTTGAAATGGAAAAGTTCCAACACGGAACAAAAGCCATTGCCATCGCTGTTACAGAAGCTACCGCCCTTGGTGCTTTTAGCCTTGTAGGTGGTGGTGATAGCGTAGCCGCAGTAAACAAATTTGAATTGGCAGATAAGGTTAGCTATGTAAGCACTGGCGGTGGTGCTATGTTGGAATATTTTGAAGGAAAAGTATTACCAGGCATCGCAGCGATTACAGAATAGTCTTCTAGTTATGAATCATGAGTTATAAGTTATTAGTGAGAACGCTGACCTAAATGGTTGGCGTTTTTTAATAGACGTCTTTCCAAATAAATTAGGATAAAACCCGTTATTAATTTGTATTATGAGTCACTGTTCAAAATACAAGGATAAGAATACTATACAGAGGGAAACACAAAAATTATCACAAGACATGGTTGATAATTGCTGCTATTCTCAATCTAAGTAGCTAGCCCCAATTAATTTTAAGATTAATTATCTCTATTTAAGATTAAAACTATAATCATAAATGCAAGATAATTGTGGCTGACTACTTATAATAAAATAAGCGTATCAAAATGGAAAATAACGTCTCCTTAAAACCTTTAGGACACTATTGATCCTATATGTTTATGTTCCAACCAAAAGGTACAAATGCTAAACTTTCTATTTTAGGTACTAACAATTAATTGTCATTTATCAATTTGCCTTCCGTACCGCTATATTTGCCACAGTTATGAAGAATATCAGGAATTTTTGCATTATCGCACACATCGATCACGGTAAAAGTACATTGGCCGACCGTTTACTGGAACACACCAAAACCATTGGCGAAAGGGACATGATGAACCAAGTATTGGATGACATGGATTTGGAACGCGAGAAAGGGATTACCATAAAGAGCCACGCCATACAGATTAATTATACTTCGAAGGGAACAAATTACGTCCTGAACCTGATTGATACACCCGGTCACGTTGACTTTAGCTATGAAGTAAGCCGTGCGCTTGCCGCTTGCGAAGGGGCTTTGCTGCTGGTAGATGCAAGCCAAGGTATTCAGGCACAAACAATCAGTAATCTTTACCTAGCGATAGAAAATGATTTGGAAATAATCCCTATTATCAACAAGATTGATATGGATGGGGCAATGATTCCGGAGGTGCAAGACCAGATTATTGAGTTGATTGGCTGTAAGGTAGAAGATATTTTATTGGCTAGTGGCAAGAGTGGTATTGGCATAGAAGGGATTTTGGAAGGAATTATTGATAGAATTCCTGCGCCAAAGGGCAATTACGAAGCTCCATTGCAAGCCTTGATATTTGATAGTGTTTACAATAGTTTTAGGGGGATAATCATCTATTACCGCATCATGAATGGGGTATTGAAAAAGAATGACAAGATACGTTTCATTGCTTCTGGGATGGATTATAATGCCGATGAAGTGGGTGTGTTGAAACTAACCATGACTGCCAAGGATGAAGTTAAGGCAGGCGATGTAGGCTATATCATTACAGGCATCAAGAATGCGAAAGAGGTGAAAGTGGGTGATACCATTACCCTTGCCAATAACCCCGGTCAAATGATTAATGGTTTCAAGGAAGTAAAACCAATGGTATTTGCGGGTATTTATCCAGTAGAAACCGATGCGTTTGAGGAATTGAGGGACTGTATGGATAAGCTTCAATTAAATGACGCATCCCTCACTTTCGAATTGGAAACTTCTCAGGCTCTTGGCTTTGGTTTCCGTTGTGGTTTCCTTGGTTTATTGCACATGGAGATTATTCAGGAACGTTTAGAGCGTGAGTTTAACCAAACGGTTATTACTACCGTACCGAATGTGGGTTTCATTGCTTATAGCTCTAAAGGCGAAAAGATTATAGTAAATAATCCTTCCGAAATGCCCGACCCAACTAGGATTGATAGGATTGAAGAGCCCTATATCCGCGCGCAAATAATCTCTTCACCAGATTATATTGGCAATATCATGACACTTTGCTTGGGCAAGAGAGGTAATTTATTAAACCAGTCTTATCTTACTCCAACAAGGGTTGAACTTACTTTCGAGCTTCCTTTAACTGAAATAGTTTTCGACTTTTACGATAAATTAAAGAGCCAGACACGTGGATATGCCTCATTCGACTACTCCCCTATTGGTATGCGCGATGCGGATATTGTAAAGATGGATATCATATTAAATGGAGAAAAGGTGGATGCTTTAAGTGCATTGATACATCGTAGTCGTGCAGCGGACTTTGGTCGTAAACTTTGTGAGAAACTAAAGGAATTGTTGACCAAACAACAGTTTCAGATTGCTATACAGGCTGCCATTGGTGCAAAGGTTATTGCCCGCGAAAACATTAGTGCTATGCGAAAGGATGTAACTGCAAAATGTTATGGTGGTGATATTAGCCGTAAGCGTAAACTATTAGAAAAGCAAAAAGAAGGTAAGAAACGTATGCGCCAGATAGGCAACGTAGAAGTACCGCAGGAAGCTTTCTTGGCGGTGTTAAAGCTTGACTAAAGGGTAATTTAACAATTGATAGTTTATATTGAGGCTGTTACAAAAGTAAAATTTGTAGCTGCCTCTTTTTGTTAATAGCAGTTGAACCGATATTATCTATATTTTATGCGTTTTCCTTGTCAATAAAATGTCATCTCTATTTTCGAAAACCGTTATCATTTACCTCCCAATAAACTTTTTCAAATAGATTTGCTTTGTAACTGCATTAGGTATATTTTCATCGTTCAGAATAAATGTTTGATTCATGATTGGCTATCGTTTTATAAAGTTTGACCCAGCAGATAATACTAAAAGCAAGTTTGAGCAAATGCTCGATTTGTTTACCCAACTGCTTACTTACACCAATGGAGATGCTTCGGAGGCATTGAGTTGGATGAATGAGCTTGATAAAAAATATAAGTTTGCTAACGACGAGTACGGGATGGGTGATTTTATTGACGACCTGAAACAGAATGGTTACCTGAATGAGAACCCTGTTAATGGCGATTTTAAAATTACTAGTAAAACGGAACAATCCATCCGCAAGAAAAGCTTGGAAGAGATATTTGGCAAGCTAAAGAAATCGAAGCAGGGCAACCACCAGACAAAAAAGCCAGGGCAAGGTGATGAAATAAGTTCGGATAGTCGCCCCTATCAGTTTGGGGACATGTTAGAGCAAATAGATTTTACCGAGAGCATACGCAATGCACAAATAAACCATGGCGTAGAGAGCTTTAGGATGCACGAAGACGACCTTCAGATAAGGGAAAACGACTTTAAGACGCAGACTTCCACCGTGTTGATGATAGATATTTCGCACTCGATGATTTTGTACGGGGAAGACAGAATAACGCCCGCCAAGAAAGTGGCTATGGCACTGAGCGAACTGATACAAACCAAATACCCGAAAGACACGCTGGACATTGTGGTGTTTGGCAATGATGCATGGACGATTGAAGTGAAAGATTTGCCGTACTTACAAGTGGGGCCTTACCATACAAACACCGTTGCAGGATTGGAGTTGGCAATGGATTTATTGCGCAGAAGAAAGAACCCCAACAAACAGATTTTCATGATTACCGATGGCAAACCTACCTGTTTGAAGATTGGTGGACGGTATTATAAAAACAGTTTTGGGTTGGATAGAAAAGTGGTGAATCGTTGCATCAACCTAGCTGCACAATGCAAGAAACTTAAGATACCTATCACCACATTCATGATAGCTAGTGACCCATACCTTCAAAACTTTGTACAAGAATTTACCGAGATGAATAATGGGAAGGCGTTCTTTGCAAGTCTGGATAAACTGGGTTCTTTCATATTCAAAGATTTTGAAAGCGGAAAGAGGAAGACGGTTTATTAGAGCAGTTAACCGTTGACCGCTTTTCGTTGACCGTTAGCTGTTGATAGTAAATGGTTTTTCTCACTCATAACTCATAATTCATAACTCATAACTAACATGCAGACTGCTTCCAAGAAAGTAATTACGGGCTGGGCAATGTACGATTGGGCTAATAGTGCCTATAATTTGGTAATTACCTCTACCATTTTCCCTGCTTATTATGATGCCATCACCACCACAAAAGATGCTGCGGGTAAAGTGCTTTCTCACAAAATAATGTTTTTGGGAAGTGAGTACGAGAGTGCCTCATTGTACAATTATGCAATTGCATTCGCCTATTTGTTGATTGCCCTCCTATCCCCTATCCTATCCTCTATTGCAGATTTTAAGGGGAATAAAAAGTCATTTATGCAGTTCTTCTGTTACCTAGGTAGCCTTGCTTGTTGCTTGATGTATTGGTTTACAAAAGACACCCTCACTTTAGGAATTGCCTGTGCCGTGATAGCCGCAGTGGGTTATTGCGGAAGCCTAGTTTTTTACAATGCCTACCTCCCCGAAATAGCTGCTGAAGAAGACCAAGATGATGTAAGTGCTAAGGGCTTTGCTTATGGCTATATAGGTAGTGTATTGCTGCAGATAATTTGTTTCTTTTTTGTTTTAAAGCCCGAATGGTTTGGGATTACTGATAGTAGCTTCCCCGCACGTCTATCCTTTTTATTGGTAGGGTTATGGTGGGTAGGTTTCTCGCAAATAACCTTTGCCACATTACCAAAAAGCATTGCTACCGGTGTATTAAAACAAGGAAACATCATCACCAATGGTTTTATAGAATTGAAGAAGGTGTGGCACCAGGCAGGGCAACTTCCTATTTTAAAAAGATACCTTATTGCCTTTTTCTTTTATAGTATGGGCGTACAAACCGTAATGCTTGCCGCAACATTATTTGGTAGTCAGGTATTACAGATGGCAACAAGCAAATTGATTATCTGCATATTGTTGATACAGATTGTTGCCATTGCGGGAGCTTATCTAATGGCTAAATTATCCGACCGCTTTGGAAATTTTAATGTACTTGCCTTTGTGGTATTGCTATGGATTTCTATTTGTGTGGCAGCCTATTTTGTCACCACCGAGATGCAGTTTTATATCCTTGCTTCTATCGTTGGGTTGATTATGGGGGGCATACAATCATTAAGCAGATCTACTTATGCTAAGATAATGCCCGAAGGAACACACGATACCGCTTCATTTTTTAGCTTTTATGATGTTACCGAAAAGGTGGCTATTGTTATAGGCATGGTTAGCTTTGGCGTGGTACAAGAAATTACTGGCAACATGCGCAACTCAATCCTTGCCTTACTTTTGTTTTTTGTTATTGGTTTTGTAGCGTTGCTACTAACCATCAAACAGAAGAAATTATCGATTATTAATTAATCAATTATGACTAATCATCTTTTAATGATACGCCCTTCTCGTTTTGCATACAACGCAGAGACGGCGGTGAACAACTCTTTCCAAGTAGCTTCTGCTGATAGTAACGACGTACAAACGAAAGCACTGGCTGAGTTTGATGCTTTTGTCGAAACCCTTACTGCCAATGGAATTGATGTTACAGTGGTGCAGGATACACCTGAACCCCATACTCCTGACTCTATCTTTCCTAATAACTGGATTTCTTTTCATAGTAACGGCACTATTTGTTTGTATCCAATGTTTGCCGCAAACAGGAGATTAGAAAGGAAACAGCATGTATTGGATGCAATAAAAGAGAAATTTTCTGTAAAGCATACGATTGACTTTTCTGTTTATGAGAATAATCAAACCTATCTAGAAGGCACAGGCAGTATGGTATTGGACAGGGGTAACCAAATGGCTTATGCCTGCCTATCTCAACGTACCAATAAGTTTGTGCTGCGCGAGTTTTGCAAGTCTATGAACTACACCCCCATCACTTTTACTGCCAACGACGAAAAGGGCAATCCCATCTATCATACCAATGTAATGATGTGCATTGCTGATGAACATGTGGTTATTTGCCTAGCATCTATCACCGAAGAATTTGAGAGGGAATACCTAGTAAAGGCATTGGAAAGCAGTGGCAAGCAGATTATTGATATAACCTACAATCAACTCAATCATTTTGCAGGCAATATGCTACAAGTGAAAAATGATAAAGGCGAAAAGCTGTTGGTAATGAGTACGCAGGCATACAATAGTCTGGATGCCAATCAGGTTGAAACGCTAACATCCTTCAATCAAATTATCCATAGCAATATTGCTACCATCGAAGCCAATGGCGGCGGCAGTGCAAGGTGTATGATGGCAGAAGTGTTTTTGCCGCTTTTGTAGAAATTGATTATCATCCGCCTTATTTTAATACTTTATACCCCCAATGTAACCCCTAATTTGCTGCAAACTAACTAGTAGGCGGCTATCATCAACATGATATTCGAATGTCACCAACATGATATTCGAATGTCACCAACATGATATTCGAATGTCATCAACATGATATTCGAATGTCACCAACATGATATTCGAATGTCACCAACATGATATACGAATATCATCAACATGATAGGCGAATGTCACCAACATGATACTTATGGACTTCCTATCAACCAAATCTATTCCCCGTGCTCCCTATTTACAAGCTTACAACACCCCCAATTACCTCTTATATGTTTTAAAGAATATAGACACTTATTTCGTTAATGGGGTCATTTTTCCTCTTCCATAGCACAGAAGGAACTATTGTAGACAGTTTCCAATCCGCCCCTACAACGTTTTCATAGAATAAATAATAAAAATTGCAATCAATTCTTTTTGCCCTAATACAGTTTCTCTTATCTTCGGCGAAATTTTATAACAACATGAATTTACACGAGTATCAGGCAAAAGAATTACTTAAAAAATACAATGTACCAGTGCAAGAAGGCATCGCTGTTGACACGGTAGCGGCGGCTGAGGAAGCTTATCGTCAGATAAAGACAGAAACCAACAATAAGTTTGCAGTTGTAAAAGCACAGATTCATGCTGGTGGTCGTGGTAAGGGTAAGGTAAAG
>JANYEX010000149.1 GCA_025359725.1 Chitinophagaceae bacterium
GGACAGTTGTATGCTTTTGGAGGAGAAGTGTATGCTTTTTGGGCAATGTTGTACTGCTTTAGAAGGGTTCTTAATTAATTGTGTAGAATGGAAGCTAGTTGCAACAATTGAATGACTATCCGCTATTTGGTAATCGCTTTATTATCCTGCATCATCTCGCCGTCTTTGCGAATTGTACATCTGTCTCGCCAGAGAAAAATAGGAATGACGTATGGGAGCATGATTTGGTAACTTTTTTGGAAGTTGCCAAATCTCTAACGGAAGGAGGTTCGCAGCTGTAGATTTACCAACTTCTGAAAAGTTGGCAAATCAGGGACGTACAAATCCACGTCATTGCGAGGCACGAAGCAATCTTTTGCAAATAAAATAAGATTGCTTCGTGCCTTGCAATGAGGTTTACGTGGTTTAAAACACTTGCTACCAGATAGCGGATAGTCATTAAAACTTGATTAAGTGAGTTAATTATAAAGCTTAAAATTTTACGAGACACAATGAGAGGATAGCTATTGTTATTATCTTATCAATACCAACGTTCCTTTCCTTGGCACTTCGCCACAAATGGTACTTGCATGAATTTCATAAACATACGTTCCTGCATTCTGCAACACCCCATTTACACGACCGTCCCATCCTTCATCAGGATTATTGGTGGTGAATAATCTTTGTCCGAATCTATTGTAGATATTCATTTCGAAATTTATTACATGCCCCCATCTTACCCTAAAATACTGATTGTCACTACCAATAGTGGGTGTGAACGCATTTGGTACACCGTAGCCATCGCCAACATCATACTTAGATACCACTACCAAAATACTATCGTCTGTTTCGCAATGTTCGCTAGAGAATGCTTTCAGCTTATAAAATGTAGTCTGGCTAGGTGTAGCTACTGTAATGGGCGAGGTGATACTAGATAAAGTTTCTATTGGCGACCAAGAATAAGTGGAAGCCCCTGTGGCAGTAAGCGTATCGGTAGTCTGTACACAATTAATAATGTTAGAGCTAGTAATAGTTACTGTAGGGGGATTATTTACTATCAAATCCAAAGAAAGTGTATCGGAAATGTGACAAAGGGTATCCTTGATATTTACACTATAGGTTGTTGTAGAAGCCGGATTAACAACATTGGCAGAAGAATCTGGGAATTGAACCAAAGCTGGGGGCAACCAAGCATATTTATTTCCACCAGAGGCAGTAATAAGCAAAGAACTATCCTTGCAGATAGCAGCAGCAGGAGGATTGATGGCGAAAACAGGTATTTGTTTTACATAGATAAAAGCAGAAGCAGTATCGGAACATTGCTTGTCCGAAACGACAACCAAGTAAGTTTTGGTAGAATCTGGTGATGCGGTAGTAGTGGCACCAGAAGTATGGGTCAACCCAATAGTTGGCGTCCAAGAATAGGATTTGTAAGTAGTTGGAGTAACAGACAACTGAGCAGACTGTCCCCTACAGATATAAAAGCTATCAGGATTTAATGTGAAAGAAGGCAATGGTAAACCTGTAATATTTACTTTGTCTGTAGATGTGCATTTATGGTTACCAAAGGCTGTAACTATATATTGGGTGGTGTTAGGCGACGAAGCAACATACGTGGGACTCTCCGCCGATGGATCTGTGAGACCAATTATAGGTTGCCATTGATAGGTAACAGCATTGGTACTAGTAGTAGAAAGAAGTAAGGAATCGTGCAGACATATATTGGTGTCGGTACGTGTTTTTACCGTAGGCAATTGCCAAACAGCCACCGATACACTGTCTTTATTAATACAATGATTGATATCGGTAACGGTAACATAATACGCTAAAGTAGAATCGGGTGATACTCCAATGTTGTTGGCATTAATAACTATAAAAGAATCTTTGGGTTGCCATAAATAGGTTAAAGCATTGGGGGTATTAGCCGAAAGCTGAATATTACTACCCTTACAAACGCCCGTATCCTTAGTTATAGCAATAACAGGAAGGGTGTTTACCGTAACGTTAAGGGTGGCAGTATTAGCACATCCTTGTGCCGAATACCCTGTAACCGTATAGCTAATAGTCTGCAACGGTTTGGCAATGGGACTAGCACTTGAGTCAGATAAATATTTATAGGGCGTCCACTGATAGGTATTTGCACCTGTAGCTATTACCTGAAAACTATCCCCAACACAGATAGTAGTATCCTTATTTAGTATAGAGACAGGTGGGGTAGTACCAACACTTATGTTAATAGAATCGCGCACTATACTATACTTTGCAAAAGAAATGTCATCAAGGCCAAAGTCGTTACCTCCGTGAGCAGTATTAAGGTTAATAAGGGAAATATCAGCAGAGGTATTATTGCCAGAATTCCATACTGCATAAAATTGTTTCCATTGGCAGGTAGTCATAATGGCAGTATCCACATTTCCAATGGGTTTTCCATTGATAGAGAATTGTAATTGTGAAGGATTACCAACTGATAGAGACTCATCCCACGCAGAAAAAGCGTAATTAGTATTCGGTTGAATAGCAATGTTCTTTTCTTCCCACACAATGGTATTTGGATTAGAAGAACCATTAATCATCATAAAATTACCATTACCAGTAGTATGATCTGTACAAAATCCAAACAGATTATGCCAAGGATTTGGTTGAAGCTGAGGTGATGTTCCTACCCAATAAACACCTTCTGGGTAACCCGTTTTAGCGTTGTATTTATATTCAGAGGTAAACCCAGTATTACCTTGTGAGAAATCCCAATTTACAATAAGATTTGTACCCAATACCTGCGCATTTACAAAATAAGTAGTCGCAGTAGCAGGAATAGTAAGCAAAGGGCTACCAGAAGAAGGATTAGACAACCCATTACTCGGACTCCAGCAATATGCTAATGCTGGAACAGTAGCTAGTTGCAAGGTACCGGCAGAGCATAGTAAGGTATCGTGGGTGATGATAACAGAATCTTTGGTTAAGCCCAAAGTGATAATCTTTTCAACAGAATTTGTACATCCACTAGTGTTTTCAAGTATTACATTATAGGTTCCGTAAGCAGGATACACGATAGATGGATTGTTATTCGTAGAAGTTACACCATCGCCGAAGGCCCATGAATAAGTATAATTTTTAGGTGATTCATTCTTAAAACTAATAGCTAAAGGATTACATAAGTCTTCGGAAAAACTAAACTCCAGCGAGGGTTTATCGGTTAATACTGCCACATTAAAAGTATCAGTAACAAAGCATCCCAAAATATTATACCTGTTTACAGTAAAAGTAGTATTACTTGCGGGTGAAACAGACTCATTTTGAACTACATCATTCGAACTAACCCACAAGTAAGAATTAGCCGAAGTCGCTGTAAGTGTAATAGATTGCCCAATACACACAGATGTGTCTATCGTAGGACTTGCAGTGGGAGTACTTATCGCAATAGTGACAGAATCTGTTTTTACAACCACAGATTTAAATGAGATATCATCCAAGGCAAAGTCATTACCATTATTTATTGTATCTAAATCAATAATAGAAAGCGAAGCTGTTGTGTTGTTGCCAGCATTCCAAGTTACAAG
>JANYEX010000201.1 GCA_025359725.1 Chitinophagaceae bacterium
GACTCATTTATCGCCAATAAATGACACGACTCCACGCAGTTGACTCATTTATCGCCAAAAAATGATACGACTCCACGCAGTTGACTCATTTATCGCCAATAAATGACACGACTCCACGCAGTTGTCTCATTTATCGCAAAAAAATGACATGACTTCATGAAGTGAGCTTATTATTACTATCAATAGCAAAAATTGGGGTTATTTTGCCGAAGTTGGTGTTCTTCACAAATGTCTTGAAATAAATAGATAGGATTTGGTTTGGTATGTTACATTTACAAGCAAGATAGATGCTGGTAAAGTATATAAACATCGAATAATGATAGTTAGAAAAACAATAAAGGGAGATATGGCAGAATATAATAGAGATATTATAGAACTTAAAACAAATGCAGCACTTTGGTGGTCAGAAAAACTAATAAATAAAAATGCCCTTGGCTTATTCTTTTAGGTATAAGAATGTGAGGGCAAAACTGTTGAAAAAGTTTCCTTATCTAATTTTCTTTGTTTGTGATGCCGATAATCTTACGATAACTATTCTTCGGTTAATCTAAATTATTTACGCCATATCTCTGGCAATGCTACAGGCTATAAACTTCATTTGAAAGTAACGGATAGCCTAATTCCTGTTTCTCGTAATCTGAACAGCGAAATAACTGATAAGATAAATACTATTCTAGTGTAAAGGATAGGGACTGTAAAGCCAATAAAAAAGACTGCCTGATAAGTGGGCAGCCTTTTTTATTATCATTCAATAATTAGAATAAGCGTTAGCTAAATATTATTACAGTGGTAAATTTAAAACGCCGTTGGTAACAGTTATGGTTTTTGTTTTAGCAGAATTAGTAAGCGTTCCGCTGAATGTACCTTGAACATTTGTGGAAGTAAGTGTTGTAATATTGAGGGTAAACGATCCAAGACCCACTCCACCAGTCAAAGTTGCATTTGAGGCATCTGTGTATGCGCCAGTAACGATGGATCCATTAGATGAATATGTACCCGTATGAACTGTTCCGCTTTGCAAAATCAAGACTATTGTAAAAGAAGAACCATCAGCACTATTAAGACCAGAAACATTAAAACCACTAAGGGTACTTGCAGATGAATTAGAAGAAAAATCCGTATAAACACCATTTAAGTTGCAGCTGTAAGGGGATGGCTGCACAACACCAGAACCAATTGTTACAGAAAAGCTACAACCAGTTACTCCGGTTGCAGTTGGAGTAAAGGAAACAGTACCTGCTGCTGTTGGCGTGCCAGTACCATTTAATATTACATTTTGAACACCTGTAGAGGTGAAGCTTCCTACAGCAGAAAAACTAATTCCGTTTTGCGTATTTGTCTGGATAGAAAATGCACCTTTGGTTGTTACGTTTACTTGAATTGCTACCGCATTGCTACTTGTTAAGGCAGTTTGGGCAGTATATGTCCCGTTTACATTAGCTAAAGTGCAAGCAGAAGGCGCACCAGCAAAAGTGAAGACAGCACTGGCAGGTGCAGTAATATTAATAGACACACTACATGTATTTGTACCACCTGTTATTGTATAACTAGTGCTGCCTGAGCCAGTGGGTGTTCCTGAGCCAGCAAGGGTAACAGTTTGTGTACCTAGGTTAGTAAAGACTCCAGAAACAGAGAAGGAAATGCCACTAACAGAATTTGTAGAGATTGTATAAGCACCAACTGTGGTAACATTTACCGAAGCAGAAATGGTATCTGCGCTAGTTAATGCAGTGCCTAAAGCGTAACTTCCAGTTTCAGTAAAGCCTGAACAGTTGAAAATATAAGCACTTGGTGGAGCAGGTGCTGCAAAAGTGACTGTTTGTGAACAGGTATTAGTACCAGCTGTAATAGTGTAATTTATTGGACCAGCAGCAGTAGGAGTACCAGTCGCTATAAGAGTAACTTTCTGACTTCCTGTAGTAGTGAACGTTCCTGCGGCTGCAAAAGCAATGTTATTGGCAGCATTAGTTGTTATTGTGTAACCCCCAGTAGTGGAAACAGTTATAGGAAGAGAAATAGTATTGGTACTATTTACGGCTGTCTCAGCAGTGTAAGTGCCATTGATAGTTGCACCAGAACAGTTAAGGGTATAAGCAGCCTTGGTCGCTGAGCTTGTTACAGTAACAGGTATATAACAAGTGGTTTCATTATAAGAAAGCTTAAATACATCCACACCAGCATTCGCGGGCTTACCAATAGCAACTAGCTTGATATTATTTACACCGCTATCTGTAAACACGCCTGTACTGCTGAAAGAGTATCCATTTCTAGAATCGGTGGTTATTTTATAAGAACCAGTAGAAGAAACATTAACAGAAGCAACCAAATAGTTTGTTGCATTTAAAGTAGTATCAACAATGTAGTTTCCGGATACGCTACTTGGCAAACAATTACTGGAAGCATCTTTAGCTAAAGAACCCACAGAATTGGGAACAGGAGCTTGGTCAAAACTCGCATCTTTTCCACAGCTGAAAAACAAAACAGAAATAAAACAGATTGTCAAAAGGTTTTGTACGATTCTCATAAACTTATTTTAGGGGATATTAATTGTTTTTTGAAGGAGTAAATAAAACGAAATAATATTTTAATAAGGCTTTCAATAAATTTATTCTTTTTGTAAAACTCATAAATTGAAAGGTATAACTAGAAAAACATTACAGGCAAATATAAAGTTGGCGGTTAAATAGCAATCTTTTTTTTAAACAATATCCTAAATAAAAAAAGACCGCCCTAAGGCAGCCTTTTTATTGTTATCACTCACAAATTTCTATGCTGTTACGGCTTCTTCTTTATAAGCTTTTGCAAAGTCATTAAAAGCTTTAGCTTGTTGCAAATAACTTTCTGCAAACGCTGCACTAGGCTCGTTCTTGTTTATTTGCAGCGCAAGTTCTGTAAAGCTTTCTGTTCCAGAGTATAATCCTTTTGTTGTAAAATGAGCGTCAAAGTCTTTTAAGATACCTGTTTGGGTATTGCACTGAACCTGGTGGTTTAGCAACAAAGCCTTGGCAGTATTGATTAACCCTGCATAAGAATAATAGATGCTATCGGCATAAGCACCGTTGGCAAAACTAGAATCTGCCAAATCTATTTTCTCTTCAGCTTCAAAAATCAAAGTAGAAACTAGGTCAATCATTACACCTGCACACTCTCCTACGCCAATGGCAGTAGCAAAAGTTTCTACATGACCCCAGTCAATATATTCTTCTGCTTCCAATGTTGCCGTGTTGGTCAATGGTTTCAAAAGGTCGTAATAGTACCTATCACCTACCCTGAAAGTATATTCCAACAAAGTTTCTTCGCCTTGTTTGTTGGTGTTAAAATCGTTTATTACATAACGAACCACTTCAGGTGCACGCTTGCTAGGCACTTTCAATACTTTGTTTGCAATACGTCCTTCGCCACCGCCAAGGTTTCCGCCACCTATCAACACCTGAACGGCAGGCACAACTTTATCTTTTACCTTCAAAGAACTACCATGAAAACCAATAGTACCAATGCCATGCTGACCACAAGAGTTCATACATCCACTAATGCGGATGGCAATATCTTCGTTGTTCAATAACTCAGGATATTCGTCCTCAATTACAGAAGACAACACCACTGCAAGGCTAGTACTGTTAGAAATACCAAGATTACAAGTATCAGTGCCTGGGCAAGAAACCACATCGGCAGCACTTCCATAACCGGGTGCGGCCAAACCTTCCACTTCCAAAACGCTATAAACATATTCCAGATGTTCTGGCTTGATGTAGCGGAACTGTAAGTTTTGCGTAATGGTAACACGTACATCATCGGCAATAACTGGTTGCAACTTTTCTATCAACCTACGGCTAACATCAGAACTGATGTTTCCGTTTGATACACGTACAAAAGCCAGATAATAACCGGCTTGTTTTTGCTTCCTCACGTTGGTATTCTTCCAAAGTTCAAAAGCCAAAGGATTCTTTATTTTTATTTCCCCTGCGGGTAATACACCCGTAGGCAATGCACTTTCTGCATGACGGCTTCTATCTATCTTATAAGTCTTTACTGTAACCGCTTGTTGTTCGGCAGCCACCAATTCGTTGAAAGCTTCGATACCAATTTGCTGGATCAAGAATTTGATACGGGCTTTATGGCGACTATTACGCTCACCATTCCTGTCGAACACACGAACAACAGCCTCTATATAAGGAATTAATAAATCTTCTTCCAAAAATTCATGAGTAGTAATGGCCAAGTGAGGTTGTGCACCCAATCCACCACCAACAACTACCTTAAAGCCGCGCACTTCCTTACCATCAATTACCTTGATGCGAGGAATAGCACCCAAATCGTGCATGAAAACAAGGGCAGTATCTTTTTCGCTGCTAGAAACAGCTATCTTGAATTTACGTCCTAGTTCTTGCCCAAAAGGTTTACGCAAGAAATATTCAAATATTGCGTGAGCATAAGGAGAGATGTCAAAAGGCTCATCCACATCAACACCAGCAATGTCCGAACCAGTTACGTTGCGCAATGTGTTCCCACAAGCTTCACGCATGGTGATGCTTTCTTCTTCCAACAAGCTCCATAATTCTGGCGTACGCTCCAGACTTACATAGTGAATTTGAACATCTTGCCTTGTAGTAAGGTGAAGGTTGCCGGTAGAAAACTCATCCGATACATCTGCAATACGCTTCCATTGAGCGAAAGTCATTTTACCATAAGGCAATTTAATGCGCACCATCTGAACACCTTGTTGACGTTGACCATAAACGCCACGTGCCAAACGAAGGCTACGGAAATTCTCGTCGGGAATTTTTCCTTCTTTGAAAGCCCTAATTTTCTGTTCTAATTCAATAATATCTCTCTCTACTAATGGATTCTCTAACTCGGTGCGAAAACTTTGCATCTAAATTGTGTGTTGATGAGTGAAAATAAAATATCCTACGAGGTGTATAGACAATGCGAAAATACTAGAATGCCCCTTCTTGCACAAACTTTATTTTTACGAACTTGGAGGTTTTTATTAAAAAGTTGTTTGTCAGCAATGGTTACAGGCATTTCAACAATAATGTTCTACTTAGTTTTTAGGTTATTATTTCTAAAAGCGAAATTACCAATGCCCTATTTATTGATTGTATTTTATACTTGTTTGTCAAATGACGCAAGATGTATCACGTGAGGCTAAACTTTTATAATTGTAAAGTAGAAGCAACCTAACTACTCAATTGGGGTTGCTTCTTACCTCGTAATCACGCGAAGATTATGGTACGAATTTGAAGATATGTCATCTTCGAACATCTAATAATGCCTCAACTAGATAGTATATTTATTTTTCTATTTTACACTAAGCCAACCAACAAGCTCACATAGCTTCTTTGGTTGATAGTACATCCCTGAAATCCACGCATTAAATAATCCGATTATTTTTAACACTCTATTTATTTACCTTTGCAACCTTATGCAATTCAGCTTTAGGTACGATAAAAATAAAACAATACAAGGGCTTCGCTTTCATTTTTTCTCCAAAATTGAAATAAAAGTAATGCTAATAGTGGTAAACGTGTTCGCCATAATAGCAGCTATACTGTTTTATAATCAAAAGATTCGACCAGAGCCTGTTATGCTGGGTAGCTGCATTTGGGTATGCATGATGATTAGCATCTGGTTTGTGTTGCCGTACAGCATCTACCGTCAGTCGAGCACGTTTAAAGAATCTTACAGCATTTTTATCAATCAATCTGGGATAAGGTTAGATAATGAACGTGGCTATGTAAACTGGACATGGGATTTATTTTCTAAATACTTCGAAAGTCTACATTTCATCCATCTATACTTCGATGGAAAATCTTTCTTTTTAATTCCAAAAGAAAACATAGAAGAAGAAATGTTGAATAGCCTGCGAATACTATTAAAAGAAAAAATAAATCCGTAATAGGGAAGCATCAGGAACGAGAATCGTTGGTGTGTTTCTAACTACTAATCTTTTCCTTCGCCCATCCCAATACCAATTCTAGTTGTTCTTTGGCAGTAAGGTCTGTATTGTCTAGCACAACTGCATCTTTTGCCTTGCGAAGCGGACTTATCTCTCGGTGAGTATCTTTATAATCCCGCATTTCTAGGTTCTTCCTTATCGCTTCTCTATCAACCTGCACCCCAGTATGTAGTAGTTGGTTATATCTGCGCTCTACCCGTTTTTCGGGGTCTGCGGTTAGGAATATTTTCAATTCCGCTTGCGGAAAAACCACCGTACCAATGTCTCTTCCATCCATCACAATACCCTTTTCTATCGAGTTTCTTTGTTGTTGTGCTACGGTAAACTCCCTAACTTCTTTAATGGCTGCCACCTCGCTCACTTTATCGTTTATAGCCATGCCTCTTATCGGGCTTTCAACATTAGTACCGTTCATAATCATGTCGCTCGTACCTTTTTCGTAGTTGTATTCAAAGGCAAGCGTAATGTTTTTAAGGGCAACTACTACTTCTTCAGTATCATTCCAATTGATGTTATTGTTAAGAAAATAGAGGGTAACAGCTCTATACATTGCCCCACTATCAACAAAAACATAGTTAAGCTCTCTCGCCAAATGTTTAGCCAAAGTACTCTTTCCGCAGGATGAATATCCATCTATGGTGATAATGATCTTCTTCATATCTGCAATAATAACGAAAATGCTTCAAGAAAAATCATTAACAATCGTTGATTTTTAGCTCATTTTCCATTTAAATTCATCACTAGAAGCAAGAGTTGAATTGTTGGTAACTCGTTAACTAAAAGGGCTTTTGAATTAGTAGTAATTTGATTGATTTAAGTTGTTTAAGTGACCTTTTTTATCTAGATATCTTTCACTATTACCTTATTTTTCAGCACGGGGTTAATTATAATATGCTTAATTACAATTTTTTAAAGGCAAGTTATCGTTGCCAATAAGCCAATCTACGTAGTTTGTGACTCAATCTACGTAGATTGAGTCCTAATCTACGTAGATCATGACCTAAACTCCGTAGATTGAGTCCTAATTTCCGTAGATTGAGTCCTAATCTCCGTAGGTCATGACCTAATCTCCGTAGATCGTGACCAAATCTCCGCAGAACGTACCCAAATCTCCGTAGATTAAACCCCAATCTCCGGAGATTGACTCTCAATCTGCGGAGATTTAGAAAAAAGTACACTTACTGTTGCTATTGTTATCTATTTATTCAGTAAAAATTATGTATCTAGTTGTAAAAAAACAGTAAAAAAGAAATAAATAGTTTGTTTTATGAGGTGATAATAGATACTCAGTTTGCATATAATCTTTTATAGTTAATAGGTTTATTTATTGCGTTTTAATTGATTGATTTAATGGCCTATTATTTTAGTTTATTTATCACAAATTGCAGTTCCTCATAAACTATATTGCTATCTTTAAACCATAAATTAGCAGATGCTTAATAATATTGTAAAAAAAAGAGTAGGTATTGAATAAACCTTTCCTAAAAATAATACTCTATGGTTCCGCGTTAAATACTTTGTATAAAAAAATAATGATGCCATACTTACGCTTGTTTTTAGGAATAAAAAGATTCTTTTTCTTTGGATTAATATCATTACTAATTGCCTCGACTACACAGGCTAGACCCATAAAAATTCTGATATTTTCAAAAACAAACGGTTTCAGACATAAAACAATACCTGCCGCGTCGGTAGCACTAAAGACCCTTGCACAACAGAACAATTGGGAACTTACATTTACCGAGGACTCGCTGATGTTTAGTCATTACAGTTCTTTAAAGCACTATAAAGCCGTGTTGTTTCTGTATGCAACGGGTAAAGTTTTTGGTACTGAAGAGGAAAAAGTATTTGCAAAATACATAGAAAAGGGGGGTAGTTTGGTAACGATACATACGGGTACGGATTGCGAGCAAGGTTGGGATTGGTATATGAATTTGGTGGGCGCAAAGTTTAAAAACCATCCAAAACAACAGCAAGCAAGGTTTACAGTTACCGATAGTCCCCATGGGGCAACTAATTTGTTACCTAAGGGATGGTTGCATTTTGATGAAATATACAACTTTGCCGCGCCGGTTTCGGTAGATGAACACGTATTGCTTTCGGTAGATGAAAATTCATACACTGGTGGCACAATGGGCGTTACTCACCCCATTGCTTGGTGTAGATTTTATAAAAAAGGACGTGTTTTTCAGACAGCTTTAGGTCACACGGATGCTTGTTATACTGATAAAGATTTCCTGAATCATATTGTTGGGGGTATAAGGTGGGCATTGGGTAAATAAGCTGCTATTTGATGCCACTAGTTTAGCAAATATGGGGAACGATTAGGGTGAATTAAAACAGAGGGATAATTTTTAAATTGAGAAAGTAGATATTTGCATTATGAAAAAGAAAATAACAATTGGATTGGCGTTGATTTTGGCTGGTAGTATTTGTGTTTCGGCACAAAATGATAGTGCAAAGAACAAACTTTATGCTTTCCAGAACACTTCATTATCCTTTGAGGAACGTGCTACAGATTTAGTTAGTCACCTTACACTTACCGAGAAGCTTGCACTGATGCAAAACGACGCAAAACCAGTAGACAGGCTGGGAATACCCGCTTACGAGTGGTGGAATGAGTGTCTTCATGGCGTTGCAAGGGATGGTGTGGCAACGGTTTTTCCACAAGCAATAGCTATTTCGGCAATGTGGAATCCTGCGATGGTGTATAAGATTTCCGATGCCATTTCTACCGAAGCAAGGGCAAAGCATGAGGAACATATCCGTAAAGGCGAGCGGAAACGTTACGAAGGATTAACGTTCTGGACGCCTAATATAAACATATTTAGAGACCCACGTTGGGGACGAGGACAAGAAACTTATGGGGAAGATCCTTTTTTAACGGCTCGCACAGGTGTTGCTTTTGTAAAGGGTTTGCAAGGGAATGATGCAAAATATTTTAAGACTATTGCTACCGCAAAACACTACGCTGTACATAGTGGAAGCGAACATAACCGCCATATTTTTGATGCTGTGGTTAGTAGAGCCGATATGTTTGACACGTATTTGCCAGCCTTCGAAAGTTTGGTTAAAGAAGGAAAAGTTTATAGCATAATGGGTGCATATAACAGCGTAAACGGTGCGCCAGCTTGTGCAAATAACTTTTTATTAGATACGGTATTGCGTCAAAAATGGGGTTTTGCAGGTTACGTTGTGTCTGATTGCGGAGCTATTGGCGATATTTTCAATCATCATCACTATGCTAAGTCACAGCCTGAGGCGTCGGCTTTCGCAGTAAAGGCAGGTTGCGACTTAACCTGTGGCGGTGAGTATATGAGTATGGAAAAAGCAGTTGCAAATGGTACTATAACAGAAAAAGAACTAGATAAATCTGCTACTAGACTGATGCTTGCCTTGTTTAAACTAGGTATCTACGATGATAATTCAATGGTTAAATATAGTCAGATACCATTTGCTGAAAACAATTCACCAGAACATAATGCTATTGCCAAACAAGCGGCTTTAGAGAGTATGGTATTGCTACAGAATAAAAGTAAACTGCTTCCTCTTATCCTAAAACAAGGAACAAAGCTTGCAGTGGTTGGACCTTTTGCTAGTGATAAATCTGTGTTGAATGGTAATTACAATGGCACGCCAGCAGCGCCGGTTACATTCTTGCAGGGTATTACAAATAAACTAGGTGGAACAGCTACCATCACCACGAATAATTTTATCAAGAAGCCAGAAAGAGCTTATGCTAGCGATGCAAACAGGGATGATAGCATAGCAAAGTTGGTGAACGCTTGTAAGGATGCAGATATTGTTATTTTTTGTGGAGGAATAGATGCAAGTGTAGAAGGCGAGGAGAGTAAAATTGATATGAAAGGGTTTTATAAGGGTGATAGAACAGATTTAAACTTGCCAGAGGCACAAAGCAAAGCTTTAAAAGCACTAAAAGACGCTGGAAAGAAGGTTATTCTAGTGCTAACAAACGGTAGCGCACTAGCATTAAACTGGGAGAATGAAAATCTAGATGGTATAGTAGAAGCTTGGTATCCAGGACAGGAAGGTGGTAGTGCTTTGGCAGATATATTGACAGGAAGTTATAATCCTTCGGGAAGATTACCCATAACTTTCTATAAATCAGAGAAGGACTTACCTGAGTTTGAAGATTATAATATGAAGGGTCGTACATACAAGTACTTTAAGGGTACACCTTTATATCCGTTTGGTTATGGTTTAAGCTATTCCGATTTTAGTTTAAGTAACGGTAAGCTAGATAAAACCATTGCCAATGCAAATGATTCTATAACACTAACGGTTGATGTAAATAACCTGTCCCAAAAGGATGGATCGGATGTAGTAGAAGTGTATGCCTCGGCAAAAAATATTCCTCAATTCCGTGCAGTTAAGACCTTGATTGGGTTTAATAAGGTTTCTGTTAGTGCAGGTGCAACACGAAAAGCAACTATCAGTTTTGCTGTAGCTTCTTTAAGACAATATGATGAGTCAAAAGGCGATTATACAGTCTATTCTGGTGCTTATATTATCAAGGTTGGGCAGTCTTCAGCAGACATTAAGCTATCATTGCCTTTGACTGTAAAATAAATAATTCTATATAAAGAGACGGTTGTATTTATTCAAATACAACCGTCTTATTTTGATAAACAAGTACTTTATCATCAAACACCAACTGCAAAGCATTCGCCAATACAGCCGTCTCAATTTCCTTTCCCGCCTTCACCATGTCTTTAGTAGTATAAGAATGGTTTACTGGAATGATTTGTTGCGCAATAATGGGTCCTTCATCCAGATTATTTGTTACAAAATGGGCCGTAGCACCAATAAGTTTTACCCCACGTTCGTACGCTTGCTTGTAAGGGTTAGCACCTATAAAAGCAGGCAGGAAGGAATGGTGTATATTGATAATTTGCAAAGTATATTTCTCTACAAACCACGGTGATAATATCCGCATGAACTTGGCAAGAATGATATAATCTACTTCATAGCCACTAATGGTGCGATATAACTGTTCTTCGAAGGCTTCTTTTGTAATTTCTTCATGACTAACCAGATGAAAAGGCATATCGAACCTGCGACAAATATCTTGTAGATGAGAGTGATTTCCTACCACACAAAGCACAGAAGCACCTAGTGTATTAAAGTGATTCCTGATTAAAATATCGCTTAAACAATGGTATTCCTTTGTTGCAAAAACAATGATTTTTTTAACTGGATTAGGGTTAACAATCACTTCGGCATCTAAGGGCAAAACCCCTTTTAGCTGTGCTTCTAGTACAGTAGCGTCAATGGTCTTACTTATTTCCACCCTTGCATAGAAACGATTTTGGATAGAATCTACATGCTCGCGCATGGACACAATATTTAATTCTTTTTGTTGCAAAAGCCCTGCAATAGTAGCCACCAACCCCACTTTATCCGTACACTGAATAACAATAACCATGAATAATGATTGAACGATTTAAATGAAAACAATGATTTATCAATAGTTGGCAAATGTATAGGGTACTTTCAAATGACACTTATCAATTGATATTCATAAATAAAAAAGGGTATTCGTAGCATAACTACAAATACCCTTTACTTAAACTTTTAACGTATTACCTAATACCTACAACTCAACACGTTTAGTACCTACGTCTGCTATTGCTATTATTGGCGTTACTATTATTGCTGTTTCTGTTGTTGTTATTATTGTTTCTGCCATAACCACCTCTAAAAGATTGATTACCTTGGCTAGAAGGCGGTGGCGCAACATACGGCGTTGATTCATCCATAGCGTAAGGATGATCTTTATCAACAGGAATTTGTTTTCCAATCACCTTATGAATATCCCTAAGAAATTCTTTTTCTTCTGGATCGCAAAAAGAAAAGGCAATACCATTAAAACCCGCACGACCCGTACGACCAATACGGTGCACATAAGTTTCTGGGATATTAGGCAATTCGAAATTAATTACGTGAGATAACTCATCAATATCAATACCTCTCGATGCAATATCCGTTGCAACCAATACTCGATTCCTTCCGCTCTTAAAATTATTCAACGCTTCCTGACGAGCATTCTGCGATTTGTTTCCGTGTATTGCTTGTGTTTCAATACCCATTCTTACCAAGTGTTCGGCTACTTTATTTGCACCGTGTTTGGTACGGGTAAACACTAAAGCACTGTTTATGGCAGGGTCTTTCAAGAGATGAAACAATAAATCTTTCTTATTATTCTTATCTACATAAAATAATTTCTGCTGAATGGTATCTGCTGTAGAAGATACTGGCGACACCTGTACAATAGCTGGGTTAGTCAATATACTATTAGCCAATTGTTGGATATCATTGGGCATGGTAGCAGAGAAAAATAAGGTTTGTCTTTTAGCAGGAATCTTGGTAATTATACGTTTTACGTCGTGTACAAAACCCATATCCAACATTCTGTCTGCCTCGTCTAACACAAAAGTGGTTAACCCGTTCAGGTTTACATATCCTTGTGTCATCAAGTCTAACAATCTTCCTGGCGTTGCAATAACAATGTCAGTTCCCCTTTGCAAATTTTGAACCTGACTAAATTGGTTCACACCACCAAAAATAACAGCATGTTTGTTTTTTAGGTGTTTGCCATAAGCCACAAAGCTTTCGCCAATCTGGATAGCCAATTCTCTGGTTGGTGTTAAAATCAACACTTTAATGCCATTGTTTTTTGTTCCATTTTTATATTCTTCCAATCTGTGTTGTTCCAACAATTGAAGAATAGGGATAGCAAATGCTGCTGTCTTTCCGGTACCTGTTTGTGCGCAACCTAATAAATCACTTCCAGAAAGTATCTCTGGTATTGCTTGTGCCTGTATGGGTGTAGGCACTGTGTAGCCTTCATCTTGAAGGGCTTTTTGTATGGGACTGATTAAGCCCATGTCATTAAATGTCATTATAAATATGTTTTGGCAAATACTAATCTATTACGGAAATAGTAGTGCCCGATTAAAAAGTGCTAAAGATCATCTTATGGAAGCCAGTGGGTGTTTTATCATCTTTATTAGTGGAGAAGAAACTTAATAATTGGATTTGATGATAACCCTCGGCGAAAATAGTAATGTACAAAAGCTGTTTGTGTTACTCGGAAACAATACGGAATGTCCTTTGTAACTGTGCAAAGATGCGGTAATTAAGTGAGAGTAAAGGTTAAATCTTTTGAGGATGTTTTTTACTTAATAATTAACGGAACAGAATTTAGTAAGATTAATAGGTTATGAGATTATCGGACTTCTTTACTAATTATTCGGATGAACAGACTTGTAAAGCCTTCTTTAAGTCGAGGCATAAATTGTATGGCATAAGTTGCCAGCATTGCGTTTCATTACATCTTAGTTGGAGGAGGAGATGGCGGAGGAGGAGCTACAGATACAGGGACAGATGACGGTTCTGGTGAGGGTGGGTACTCCAGTGAGGGTGCAGGAAGTGGTTCAAATGGTCCCATTGGTCCTCAAAGTTTAGAGGATACTCAAAATAATAATTCTTCATTGAATAATGGAATAGATGCAAGTATTGTAGCCGTTACTGATTTGAGCAATAATAATGGCAATACTGATTACACTACTGGTACATTTCAGCCCCCCGCTAGTGCGCGTGACTTTGGCTGCTAGTGCACACCTGTTGCGTGTTCAGGTGCAAGATGTTGGTAGTTGTATTGTACTTAGCTTTTTATTGTAGCGAAAACCAGACCACAGGCGATGCCGCAGCTGCGAAGACAATAGTGAGTTAGGCGTGGACTGGCGGGGTATTTCGAGTGACATTGATTTATACTTAAGAATTTTCTTTTAATTTTTGCTACTCTGCGTACGCACTCCGTTGTAGAGTTGAAGGATACATTGGAAGTGCAAATTGATGGTATTCTTGATTCCATTTATGGGGATATTCCCGATTCTGCTTTAACCGCAACCGACATGGCGGAATTTCTAATTTTTGCACGCAAATTAGCAAGTTCGGCTATAGTTTCTACTATTGCACCGGGTTTTGCAATGGATACTGTTGGGCATTTATGGGCAAAATTTCTTTTTCACAATACTGCCCATCCGAACAGCAAAGTAGCACCTGCGGGCAATTTTATTTTCTTTGAAACTTACGTTGGAGCGGCTGGCATTGCAGACGCAGATGTTGTTTTTGCCGACGGTAATGTGACTTCGGCGGCTAGTCATACTTTTCATTTTGCGGAAGGACAAGTAGGAAAAACCTGCTATGTGCATTGTTATTATCAGATTAAAAAGGGCGACCGTAGCCCTGCAAGCGTAATTATTAGCTTTGTGATTAACTAGGTTTTGAAAAAATAAAATATGGATTGAACACCACCCGCTACTATTTCATATTTAAACTAAAAAGCCCTTGAAGATTTCTTTTCAAGGGCTTTTTTTATTGCTAACGTAACAACTATTTTTTCATATACATTACTTCTTTAACTAGCTTAACTGTTCTTGCTACATCAGGTATAGCCAAGGCAGTAAGGTTTGCCGCATAGTGCATCGGTGCATCGGCACTACAAATACGACGGATAGGGGCATCCAAATAATCGAACCCTTCTTTCTGAATGCGGTAACTAATTTCGGAACTGATAGACGCAAAAGGCCATTGCTCTTCTACTATCACTAATCGGTTAGTTTTCTTTACGCTTTCCAAAATTGTTTCCCAATCTAATGGGCGGATAGTACGTAAGTCGATAACTTCAGCACTAATGCCTTCTTTTTCCAATTCGGCAGCAGCACCCAAAGCCACTTTCATCATCTTATTATAAGAAACAATGGTTACATCCCTACCTGCTTTCTTTATATCAGCCTTGCCCAACGGTATGTAATATTCTTCCTCAGGTACTTCACATTTATCACCATACATCACCTCGCTTTCAAAGAAAACAATTGGGTCTTCCTCATAGCGGATACATTGTTTCAACAAACCTTTTGCATCATAACCATTAGATGGAGAAACGACTTTCAACCCCGGGATGTTTGCATAAAGGCTATCGAATGCAGTAGAGTGTTGTGCACCCAACTGACCAGCGCTTCCGTTTGGACCACGAAAAACGATAGGGCAACCAATTTGTCCACCACTCATGGCTAACATTTTAGAAGCAGTATTCAAAATTTGATCGAGCGGTAAAACAGCAAAGTTCCAAGTCATGAACTCAACTATTGGGCGCAATCCATTTTGAGCAGCACCCACAGCGATGGCAGCAAAACCAAGCTCGGCAATGGGGGTGTCTATTACACGCTTAGCACCAAACTCTGCCAACATACCTTGGCTAACTTTGTAGGCACCGTTGTATTCGGCAACCTCTTCTCCCATTAAAAATACTTTCTCATCTCTTCTCATTTCCTCGGTCATTGCTTCACGCAGTGCCTCTCTGAATGGTATTGAACGCATATATTTTAATTATTTGAGTTAAGCCGCAAAAATATAGGTTTATATAGTTTAAACATCAATGGATTAAAATTGGTTTTCATTGATGGAATAATAATTTTACAGAGCATTAAACCATGGAAACAAGAATGAGTTTATGACTTAGCTTTTGTTAAAAAGAAAAAATAAAGCGACCATCTTAACAACATACACCGCAGTGAAGTCGTTTTATATGTACTTTCCAATTTTAAAAGATAAAATAACGATAGTAATATGGAATATATGACCAATAATACGTTGATACAAACAAATTTTGAAAGAGACAAAAACATAAAGGCAGCAGGGATTACCTTGTTGATTTGTGCTTTGCTATTTATTTTTTTTTATTGGATTCATTGGACGCAGCCCCAAACTCCAGCTCCTGTTGCCGACACAGGAATTGAAGTTAACCTTGGCAACAGCGAAACAGGTTTGGGTGATGTGGCACCACAACTTCCGGGTGATCCAGCTAAAGATGCTGCGGCAAATGATAATTCAGCAGCACCCATATCATTACCTAATACGCAGAATCAACAGATAAATGCAGACCCGAATGAAACAAATGATGTTCCGGTAATAAATAATCCGACTACAAAAGTTATTCCTTCAACTCCTAAGAAAACGCCCTCAACAGACGCTATTAAAAAAGCTAATGTTACTATACCTACACCGCCAGTTTCCAAGCCGAAAGCACAGATGGGAAAATATAGTGGTGGCAATGGAAGTGGTGGTAATGGAGCAGATAGTTATAATGGCGTTACCAACCAAGGAATTGCCGGAGGTACCGGCGACCAAGGAAGTCCGAATGGTAATCCTAATAGTGATAGTTACAAGGGCAATTCTTCTGCTGGTAAGAGTGGGGTAAGTATAAGGAAGGGTTTGCATGGAAGAAAGATTAGTAAATACCCCAACTTTGAAGATAACTTCAATGAACCAGGAAAAGTTGCCGTAGATATAACCGTGGATAATGCGGGTAATGTGACGGAAGCACATATTAATCCATTGGGAACAACAACCCCTAACAAAAATATGTGGGCAATTGCTATTCGGAAGGCAAAAGAACTAAAACTAAACCCTGCTACAGACGACCTAGCATCTGGAACGATTTTGTTTAGTTTTAAATTAAGAGGAGAGTAACATTTAACGTTTAATGATTAGTGGTTAATGCTTAATTATAAAGAGACAATAGATTACCTTTTTCATAAGCTGCCTATGTTTAGCCATATTGGCTCGGCTGCTTTTAAAAAAGACCTTACCAATACCATACTTCTTTGTGAAGCTTTGGGTAATCCGCAAAAGCAATTTAAAAGTATTCATATAGCTGGTACCAATGGAAAAGGAAGCACTAGCCATATTCTTGCGGCAATCTTACAGACTGGCGGCTATAAAACTGGTCTATACACTTCGCCACACCTAGTAGATTTTAGAGAAAGGATAAAAGTGGATGGCGTATGGTGTGATGAGCAATTTGTAATTAATTTCACCCAGAAGGTAATACCACTAATTGAAAAGATAGAACCTTCCTTTTTTGAGATAACAGTGGCAATGGCTTTTTACTACTTCGCTTTGCAAAAGGTAGATATTGCTGTGATTGAAGTTGGCTTGGGTGGACGCTTGGATAGTACAAACATTATCACTCCAGAGCTGTGTGTTATTACAAACATTGGGTTTGATCATACCAACATGTTGGGAAATACTTTACCTGAAATTGCTTATGAAAAGGCGGGAATCATTAAACCTAACATCCCTGTTGTTATCGGTGAGTCTGTACCCAAAACTAGACCAGTATTTATTGAAAAGGCTAACAAAGAATCTGCCCCAATAATATTTGCTCAAGAGGAAAGATATGTTGCTGATTTTAATAGTGACCCACACTTACTTACCGTTGAAGTTGCTTCTAAACACAATGACAATCACGAAACCTACCATCTAGACTTATCTGGAATTTATCAAACTAAAAATCTGTTGACGGTTTTAGAAGCTGCACATCAATTACAAAAGCTAGGTTATAACACTTCTACAAATGTTATCAAGAAAGCCCTCACAAATGTAAAGCGACTAACAGGGCTTCATGGCAGGTGGGAATTGATAAGTACTAATCCAAATGTTATTGTTGATGTTGCCCACAATCCTGATGGCGTAAAACAATTGGTAGAACAGATTGAACTTTGCACTTATAGCCATCTACACATTGTAATTGGCATGGCAAAGGATAAAGATATTGATAGCATACTTGCTTTATTACCTAAGCTTGCTACTTATTATTTTACCAAAGCACAGATTCCTCGTGCGCTTGAAGAAAACCTATTAAAGGAAAAAGCAAAGGAATTTTCATTAGAAGGAACTGCTTACCTGACTGTTAAGGATGCTTTGGAATCAGCTAAGAATGTTTCTAAAAAAGAGGATTTGATTGTTGTCTGTGGGAGTGTTTTTGTAGTTGGCGAAGTGCTTGCTTAAAACGCTAATCACTAATCCAGCCTTCTCATTATCTCTTCATCAATCTTTTTAAATAGATGGTAAGGTTTGTAAGTACGCCATTCAGGTATTTCTATTAGCTCAATGTAGTAGTGGAGTTTTCTTTTCTTAAAGTCATACTGACTTTGTTCGGGCATGTTGATGGAAACAATCCAACCATTTTCATCGGTTACGTTTTCAAACCATTCTTCGTAGTAATCTTTATCGCCACTATGAAAGTTGAGAATATTTTCTGTGATAAGTATAAATTTTGTAATCTTATGATAGGCAAGCTTATCAATCACTTCTCGTTTTAGTTCCATAATGTCATTCTCAATGGCGTCGTTCCATTCGCCAATCATTTCTATGATAGCAAAATTTAGTTCGTAATCAACGTAAATGATTTTTAGGTAAAGCGTATTGCTGCCAAAATCTTCCCATTGAGGGTGTATATAGTAGTTATAAACCGTTGTAGAAAATTCAAATTCGCTGTGTACTACGCCAAAAAACGGAGACCGTTTGTCTTCCTCTGCGTTATACATGTATCGCCAGTTAAAATATGGTTCTAAAAGGTGCATCTCTTTCTTCCTTGTCGTTATTATTCTTGGTGAAATTCAATCAAACCGTCCATTGGGCTTTGCATCACGTTGCCCAATTCTAGTTCGTAAGTGTTGCAAAGGTCTTGCAAAACATCCTTAAAACCATAAGCGATGCTGCCTGTAAAGTTGATGGGCATCTTCCAGCTTTCTTCATATTTATACAAATGATTAAAAACAAAGTCGTTCAATCCGTCCTCAATAATATTTTCAATCATGTAATGCCCCCTATTCTCTGCCAGAAAAATGGCATAACTCGCTAGGTATCTATTTGCCAATGGCTTTTTATAAACGCTATCTAGTATCTCGTTTTTTGTTACGTTGAATTGCTTGTTAAAACGATGTGTAAGGTCTTCGTCAAAGGTTTTATATAGATAATATTGTATCACTTTCTTACCCAGATAAGCCCCGCTGCCCTCGTCGCCAAGTATATATCCAAGCCCTGGACTGTTTTTTACAATCTTTTTTCCATTATAATAGCATGAGTTCGCACCTGTTCCTAGTATACAGGCAAGTCCTTTTTCGTGTCCGCATAAGGCCCTGGCAGCACCCAAAAGGTCATCTTCCAAAGTGATGTCTGCCGTAGAGAAAACCTCTTTTAGGGCAAGTCTAATTATCTTTTCATTGGCAGGATTAGATAATCCAGTTCCATAAAAATGCAGTTCTTCAATTTCAGCATTCTTCAATTCGGGCACCAAATCATTTTCCAGAATGGCTACAATCTGTTCTCTTTTCAGAAAATAGGGACTGATACCATGCGTATTAATAATTTTCTTTTTACCATTATACAGCAAACCCCACTCGCATTTGGTAGAACCGCTATCCGCAATTAATTGTACTGCCATAATTGATTAGTTAATGTTTATTATCCTAAACTCATTCCTAACAAGGATTAAATATAGTATTTCTTGGTAATAGTTTATTTAGAAACATTTAGTT
>JANYEX010000223.1 GCA_025359725.1 Chitinophagaceae bacterium
CGAGCAAAAAAGGGAAAACATCTGTCATAAAGGCAGCAAAATGTAACAACATGCTCGTTTTTATAAATAGTAATGGAAGGGTATTAATTAGTCGGTTTACTATTAAATATCGTCAGGTAACCATTTAATACCCTTCCATTACTATTTAATACCCTTCCATTACTATTTATAAAAACGAGCATGTTGTTACATCTTACTGCCTTTATGACAGATGTTTTCCCTTTTTTGCTCTTTTTTGCTACATTATTGAAATAATCAGGAGTTTTACCTCTTCATAAAGCGACAATATGATTACATAAAATAGCAATATTAAATGCTTTTCGGGCGATAGTGTTTGCATTTACAGCAATTGTAAACACTATTGCAGCTAGTTGGTTTGTGTTAATAATTTTGTGTTAACACTTTACCGTTAATGTGTTTGCTTTTAGGGAATATGTATTTGCTTTAGCAATAAAGTGGTAGCCAAAAGCGATAAAAGCGAATGCTTTTGGAGGAGAAGTGTATGCTTTTGGAAGAGAAGCGTATGCTTTTTGAAGAGAAGCGTATGCTTTTTGAAGAGTAATATTCAGATAAACTCAATAAATAAACTACCTGAAAAGTGTCTTTAGTATTCTATTGACTACGTTGGTGCTTTTCACCAACGTCTCTAAACAAATTGATAGGATTGATTTTGTTACCTTACATTCACGAGCTAAATAGATGTTGTGGAAGAGTACTAGTATCGTGGATAGGGAAGACCAATCAACGGCAAAAATGCCTTTTCCTTTGGCTTAACCCTAGCTAAAAGCGCATACACAAAAGTTGTGAATAATCATTTGATTACATTCAATTGACAAAGTAGTTTTTGGAGTAAGTTTGTATCTAATTGAGAGGAACACAAATTATGATAACAAGCACCAACTTTAAAACAATAGACCTTTTTGCGGGCATTGGGGGTATTCGACTAGGCTTTGAAGCGTATGGTTGTGAAACAGTCTTTTCTTCTGAATGGGATAAAGATGCTCAAAAAATGTATGAAGCAAACTTTGGTGAAAAGCCTTTTGGTGATATTAATTTAATTGAACCAGAAGATATTCCGGACCACGATATTCTTTTAGCAGGGTTTCCTTGTCAACCTTTTAGCATTGCTGGTAAAGGGCTTGGTTTTGCCGATACAAGAGGGACATTGTTTTTTAATATTGAGAAAATTTTAGAAGCTAAAAGACCGAAAGCTTTTTTACTAGAAAATGTGAAACGTTTGACTACTCACGACAAAGGACAAACTTTTGCTGTAATACTTGAAAAATTGAGACGACTTGGCTATACAGTTTACCATAAAGTATTTAATTCACTTGATTTTGGTCTGCCACAAAAAAGGGAACGTATTTACATTGTTGGTTTTTTAGATCCAATCCATTTTAAGTTTCCAAAACCTTTGGGATATTACAAACCACTTACTGAAATACTACAGAATGAAAATGAAATACCAAAAAGTTATTTTTTATCAGAAGATATTAGGAGACAGCGACTCGATTCAGTAAAAGGTATTCCCCCATTCCCTTCTATATGGCATCAAAATATAGGAGGCAATATTTCTGCCTTGCCTTATTCCTGCGCACTAAGGGCGGGTGGTAGTTATAATTACCTTGTTGTTAATGGTGTAAGACGATTAACCGATAGAGAAATGTTACGCTTACAAGGGTTTCCAGATAGTTTTAAAATTAATCTACCCTACTCACAGGCAAGAAAAGTTGCAGGTAATTCCGTTTCGGTTCCCGTCATTCAAGCTATTGCTGGAGAAATAATGAAAGCATTAAAAATACAAAAAGTAGCAATTAAAGAAAGTATCCAACTAACATTAGATGTACACCATGAATATCAACGAAGCTAAACAAGCATTAGACAAAGTAATTGACAAGGCGAGAGTTCATTTATATAAACCTATTCAAGTTGCCGAGATATTATATCGTGACAGAATTGAAAAGGATATAAATCTTGCAGAACTTCAAACATATAGGAATGTTTCTAAAAGATGGAGAGACATTATCTGTGTAAAATTCTTAGGCAGGACATCTACATCATCGGCAAGGTATCAAGATGACATATTTAACGATAATGCAGTTCCTCCAAGTGTTTTAGTAGCTTTAGGAAAAGAGAATATTGAAAAAGGTGGCATTGTAGAAGCTTACATTTATCGGAAATTCTTACAAAGATTCTTACAAATGTCAACAGGCTTAGACTATTGTATATCTCACAACAAAACAAATTTTGAGCTGAGTGAGTTTCTTGCAATGTTTTGGCGAGAGCCGGGTTTGAAGCGAAGTATCGATAAAATATATGAAATTATAGTTTACTCATTGTTTTCAGCTTTAGTTGAAGCATTGGAAGTTTCAGTTGAAGTTAGCATGAACCCTGCTAAAAAGGACATCTTAAAAGAATTTGAAGACTTTGCTAAGAACGTAATTCAACTCTCCCCAACCAATACCTCTGTTAAACTAAAAGCGAAAATAAATCGTGTTGGGGTTACAAATGCGGCAGACCGTGGACTTGATATGTGGGCAAACTTTGGGTTAGCAATTCAAATAAAATACTTATCGTTAACTGAGGAACTTGCAGAAAATATTGTTTCATCAGTTTCCGCAGACAGGATTGTGATAGTATGTAAAGACACGGAGCAGAAAATAATTGTTTCATTGCTGACACAGATAGGTTGGAAATCTAAAATACAAAGTATAATAACCGAAACAGATTTGTTGAATTGGTATGAAAAAGCTTTAAGGGGTAGATTTTCAGAAAATATCGGGGATATTGTTTTAAAAAACATTACTGAAGAAATAGCTGTTGAGTTTCCAGCTACCAATACAATTGAGTTTGCAGAGTTTTATAACCATAGGGGCTACGATATTTTGAAAGACACTAATTGGGGAACACTCTAATAGGGTATGAACATAAAAACAGTATGCTAAGTAGCCTTATTGTCTAGGTATTCCATAAGTAGTTTTCAATAGCGAACCATTTGCTCAAGTGTTCAGCAAAGCTAGTCGCTTGTCTCTATTAATCAAACCAGTTTCTATATGAAATATGCTTACATGAAAAATAGGTACAGCCAAATAATGGATACACTTCTTTTTATAACTAATAACAACCACAACACTTCTTATTAGCCACAGCAGATATTCAATTAACATTCACAAAATACACCTATAGCTATTAATTATTAACAAAAAACCTTTCCTTTGCCACCTGCAACGATTGTGTTGTTGCCTAATATTGTTTAATAACGAAATAAAATGATTTACAGAAGTAAGGCACCCCTACGTATTGGTTTGGCTGGTGGTGGCACAGATGTTAGCCCTTACAGCGATGAATATGGTGGGGCTATTCTCAACGCAACCCTTTCTTTATACGCTCACGCTTCCATAGAACGCATTGAAGGAAATGAGATTATAGTACGTACCGACGACAGAAAAGAAGAGGAACGCTACCAATGGGCTACGCATTTACCCATCACTGGCAAGCTCGATTTGCTAAAAGGGGTGTATAATCGCATACAGAAAGATTACGGTATTAAGCAGTTTGGTTTTAGACTAAGCACGTTTGTAGATGCCCCTGCTGGTAGTGGTTTGGGTACTTCCTCTACGTTGGTAGTGGCTATTATAGGTGCCTTTGTAGAGATGCTAAAGCTGCCATTGGGTGATTATGATATAGCCCATTATGCGTATGAAATAGAGCGTAACGACCTACAACTAAGTGGTGGAAAGCAAGATCAATATGCGGCAACTTTTGGTGGGGTTAACTTTATGGAGTTTTATGGTGGTGATAAGGTTATTGTTAATCCGTTGAGGATAAGACAAGAATATTTGAATGAATTAGAGAATAATTTAGTGTTGTATTACACGGCAACAAGTAGAGAAAGTGCTACCATCATTAAGGAACAGCAAAGTAATGTACAACAGAAAAATGTTTCTTCGGTAGATGCTATGCACCAACTAAAAGAGCAGGCCAAAAGAATGAAAGAGGCGTTGCTAAAGGGTAAATTGCATGAGATAGGGGAAATATTAGACTATGGCTTTGAACAAAAAAAATTGATGGCAAAGAGTATAACCAATAGTCTGATTGATGAAATATATACTGCCGCAAAAGCTGCTGGTGCTAGTGGTGGTAAGATTAGCGGTGCTGGCGGTGGAGGTTTTATGACGTTTTATTGCCCTAGTAACAACAGATACAAAGTAATAGATGCCTTGATGAAGTTTGGTGGCGAAGTGAAAAATTATCAATTAACACAGACGGGGCTAACAACTTGGACAACTAGTTAATTGATAATTAACAATGAATAATTGATATAAAACAATGAATAAGTAGTCTAAAGAAAAGTCTTAACAATCATTTTTTTCATCTAAATAATTAAATCATAATTCGTGAATAATAAGATTAAAGAACTGATAGCATCATCAATTAGCGTAAAAGAACAACTGTTGCAGGATGAAGAATTGTTGCAAAGAATAGATACAGTTGTAACAGTAATAAGTGATGCTTTTGCTGCGGGTAATAAGGTATTGTTTTGTGGTAATGGTGGCAGTGCTGCCGATGCACAACATTTAGCAGCAGAGTTTAGTGGTCGATTTTATAAAAACAGACGCGCTTTACCTGCGGAGGCTTTACATTGTAATACTTCCTACCTTACGGCTGTGGCAAATGATTACAGTTACGATGTTATCTATGCTCGTTTGTTGGATGGCATTGGGGTAAAAGGGGATGTAATACTTGGTTTTAGTACTTCGGGCAATTCTGTTAACATCATTAAAGCATTTGAAGTGGCTAGGGAAAGAGGTATTGTAACGATTGGATTAACGGGAGAGACTGGTGGTAACATGAAAGAATGGAGCGATTATTTATTCAATGTGCCATCTACTACCACACCGAGGATACAAGAGAGCCATATACTACTAGGACATATTATTTGCGAACTGGTTGAAGAAAAAGTATTTGCATAGATGAAAGAAGCAATAATACTAGCTGGCGGCTTAGGTACACGTTTGCGAAGTGCTGTGCCTGATTTACCTAAATGTATGGCTCCTGTAAATGGTAAGCCTTTTATTGGTTATGTGATAGATTACTTACAAAAGGAAGGAGTCGACAAATTTATACTATCGGTTGGGTATATGAAAGAAGCCATTATAGATTATATAGCGTCCGATTATCCAACCTTACAAGTACAGTTTGCCATTGAAGAAGAACCATTGGGTACAGGTGGTGGAATTCGATTAGCTTGCACTAAAGCAACTGAACAGCATGTTTTTGTAACCAATGGAGATACCTTTTTTGAAGTAATTCTTGCTAATCTTTTGCATAGACATACAGAAACAAATTCAGATTGTACGCTGTCTTTAAAGCCTATGCAAGACTTTGAACGATATGGTGTTGTGGAACTTAACAGTGATTACTCTATTTCATCCTTTAAAGAAAAGCAATACTATAAAAGTGGATTGATAAATGGCGGATTGTATGTATTAAATGTAGCCAACTTCCTTGCAGAATCTTTACCACAAAAGTTCTCTTTTGAAAAAGAATATATGGAAGCCCTCTATCAACAAAGAAAGATGAGTGGGTTGGTACAAGACGCCTATTTTATTGATATTGGCATTCCACAAGATTATTTACAAGCACAAATAGATTTTGCAAACACTAGTCGTAAGTGGTAAGTCATAAGTCTAAGTATTTAGATAATCTATTTACGACTTATGACTTTTGACTTATGACTTATAACTTATGACTTATGACTTACGACTTTTTAAAAAATATTGATAAAACGTGGACTTTGTTCCTTGACAGGGATGGCGTGTTTAACGAAGAGAAGAAAGCCGATTACATAAGGAACTGGGATGAATTTAAGTTTTATGAAGGCATTCTTGATGCTGTAGCCCTATTGAATGAGAAGTTTGGCGTAACAGTGATGGTCACCAATCAAAAAGGTGTTGGGAAGAAACTAATGACAACTGAAGACTTAAATCATATTCATCAAAATATGCTTTCTGAAATTGAAAGTCGTGGTGGTAGGATAGATAAGATATACTACTGTCCAGAATTGGATGATAATGCCCATAACCGTAAACCCAATCCTGGCATGGCTTTTCAAGCTAAAACAGACTTTTCTTCTATTGATTTCACTAAGAGTATAATGGTGGGTAACAAACTAAGCGACATGAACTTTGGCCGCAATGCTGGCATATACACTGCTTTTGTTGCTACTACGAATCCTGAGACCCCCTTCCCCCACCCTGGCATAGATTTTAGGTTTGATAACTTACTGGCATTTGCCAAAGCTTTATAATTAAACCCTAAAATTCTTAATTCAAACGATAACGATATAATTTCGATTGCTCAGGCGGTTAACTTTGTTTTAATTCTCCACAAGATGAAACAGTTAATTATATGTTTGCTTTTTGCCTTATTATCAATTTACTCTATTGCGCAGCCTGTTGTGCAAAACAATAGCTATCAGGAATTACAACAAAAAGAAAAGCGAATTAAAGTTTATGCAAATGATATGATTAATGCAAACCATTGGTTTTTGCGTTTCATGGCTGATAGTCTTTTTACAAGAGGATTTGTACAAGCATTGTGCGTAAAGAACTCTTTTTACTATCCTTTCGATTCGATAAACACAATTTCTAAACTATATGCACCAGATAGTAGCTTTCGGATATTTACTTGGCAGATGATGAAAGATTATTCCTTTTATCGTCAGCATGGTGCTATACAAATTCGTACCAATGATGGTAGTCTAAAGCTATTTCCTTTGTTTGATGCCTCCTCTTTTACCAATGCCCCCAACGATTCAATCAGAGATACAAAAAATTGGATTGGTGCTATCTATTATAAGATTTTGATGACGATAGATGACGACAAAAAGGTTTATACGCTCTTGGGGTTTGACGAGAACGGACCAAGAAGCAATAAAAAATGGATAGATATATTAACCTTTGATGAAGAAGGAACACCCCACTTTGGTGGCAATTATTTTAAGTTTGAAACACCATTAAGAGATACCGTTAAAACCAGAAAACCTGTATTGCGTTACAGTATTGAGTACAAAAAGGAATCAAAAATGCACCTGAGTTATGATAAGGAAACAGATTTAATCATATTTGACCACTTGATTAGTGAAGATAATGAACCAGAAAATCTCTATACTTATGTACCAGATGGTAGTTACGAAGCTTTTAGATGGACAGATAACAAGTGGGAACACACAACCAAATTACCTTCTCAATCTTTAGGTGATGGGAACGCACCAATGCAAAATGCTATACTAGATGATGATGGGAATGTAAACCAGCAGAAGTTGGATGAGATGATTCAAAAGAATAAGAAATTGCAGATTGAAGAAAGTGCAAAGGATAGTGCCAACAGCCCCGATAGTTACAAGATTCCCACTAAGAAAAAGAAAACGCAAAAGCAACAAGTACCTCAGAATGAGTATTAATAAGTAGTATTTACCGAAAAAAATATTCAATTAAATATTTAGATTTACTTTCCCAACCTAATTAAACAACTATGTTACAAACAAACAAGAAAAAGTACACCGTTATCGCATTGATTATTGCTGTAACTTTTGCCAGCATTGCTGCAATAACGCCTCCGACGCAACCCAAAGAACGTAATCTTAAAGTGCTACCCAAAGATATCAGCCATGATAGTTTGGATCATTTGATGGATTATTACAAGGTTGCCTTGAGTGTAAAGTGTAGTTTCTGCCATGCAAAATCAGTGACTAACCCAAAAAAGAATGATTTTGCCAGCGATGCTAATCCAATTAAGGATATTACCCGCAAAATGATTTTGATGACGGATGAGATGAATGCGAAGTATATGCATATTATTACCCATCCAGCTAATGACTCTACTGCATTACAAATTGTTACTTGTAATACCTGCCACCGCGGAAAAGCTAAACCAGACGTTGCCGATTTAGTAATAAAATAATTGGATAATTATAAAAAGAAAACTGCCTTGCAAGTAAAGGTTGTGTTGTTTACTTACAAGGCAGTTTCTTTTTTGCTGTTGTCTATTCAAAACTAATCAACTCTACATCAAATATCAATGTTGAGTTTGGCTCAATCACCGCACTTACATGCCTATCTCCATAAGCTAATGAAGGGTGTAAAAAGAACCTAAACTTACTACCTGCTGGCATTAGTTGCAATCCTTCTGTCCAACCAGTTATTACACGGTTTAATGGAAAAGAAGCAGGCTGCCCCCTCTGCACACTACTATCAAACACAGTTCCGCCTATCACAGTGCCATGATAATGACAAGTTACCGTATCAGTTACAGTAGGTTTTGCACCAGTGCCAAGTGTTAAAACCTCATACTGTAATCCACTTGCCGTTTCTACCACGTTTGGTTTTGTCTTGTTCTCTGCCAAAAAATCTTCACCTGCTTTCAGGTTACCAGCACTTTTACCATTTTTTAAATCAGCCAGTTTATCAGCTATTCCCATATTAATTATTTTTGGCGAAAGTAAGGTCTTGGTTCAATTTATAAATAGAAAAAGTTGTTACTTACTTTTCAGGTAATCAAAAAATAGATGCCCTATTGTAGCAAAGACTACTGCTATTATGAAGTTATAGAGGGTAAAGATGTCTTGTAATACCCATACTAATCCCTTCGCTTTACCCAAACCTGTACCATTATATTCTCCCATCAGTAGGTTTGAATAAAAAAGAAAAATGATAAAAGCTACTTCAAGAAAGGCTTTCCAGTATGATTGCTTTAGTTTATTCCACTTTTCTTTTTCCATACCTGCAATGTATAAAAAGTAATTTATTGATAGCAAGAATTCTTAAACTATTGAATCAATTTTATGTAGGCATAAGAACATATCTATCCCGCTCTTGAATGTAATGTACTCAAATCAATCTGATCTATATTATTTTAACAATGGTGAAGAACAACAACGTCAGCGAAACTCGTATGAATTTATTTTCATTTTGCATTGATACATTTTCATTTTGCATGTAGAAATAAGGAGTGACAGTGACAGTATTTACAAGTGTAAAACCCAAACACCTTCAAACTTTAACCTCCATCGCATTATTTTATAATCTTCTCGTAGTGGGTAAGTTTTCCAAGGGCATTTACACCTTCAATAATAACTCTTAGCTTCTTAGTTATGTCGTTATTATAAAAACTTATCTTAACAGATTTGCTATGTTTATTGGTTAAGATGTAAGGATTCCAATAGAGAGTGGTGCGGGTATCTGTCTCGATGGGATTATTGTATGAATAATCTGGGCTGTAAAACTCTTTATATTTTGTATATCCCGCTATGATGGCATACCCCATTCCTTTTCCTGAAACATACTGAACGTCTTCTGCTTTTCGTGTGTAGATAGCGATTGCACCACCTTCTCCACCACCAACAGAACCAAAGAAAGGCGGGCGAAAAACCTTTATGTAGGCAATGTCTGCAATAGATATTGACTGTAACTCATCGGATCTTATCCTTAACTCATCCAAAAAAAGTTCTGGTGTTACACCTCTCCATCTTAAAGATGGCTCCCCATTATTATTATTTTCATTTACCTGTAAACCTGCAACACGTCCTTGAAGATAGAAAAAAATGCTAGGATAAGAGCTAGCATATTTATCATTTACCAAATCAAACTGATAACTATCGCCTCCACTAAACATCCCCGTAGCATATTTTTCATCCAAAACATCTACAGATCTTTTAATCTTAGAGTGTACAGTTACTTCTGCCAGTTCGTGTGCCCTTGCTCGTTTGTCAGCACGGTCTATCGCTGCCAACAAATTCTTGGTACTTAGTAAATTGGCCGAATCCTGCGTGTAGTTGGGCAGAATAATTGGATAATCATATTCGGGCTTTAGCTTTTTTGGATAATTATCTAACAACCCATTTGTTATTTTTACGGTAGCCATATCTGTAAGTTTAGCATCACCATTAAACTGATAATACGCCTTTACAGTATCAAAAAACAATATTCCCTTTTGTAGAAAATTGCCTTTTTTATCTATCTGGAGAGAAATTAATTGTTTACTACTATCCTTAGACAACAAAATAAGATTGAGGCTTTGCGCTCCCCTACGAACGAATGAATGACCAAAGACTTTTCCTTTAATTTCTAGATAATCAGAATCTCTACCGTAATTTATTTTGGGTAATATGCCTTTTGTAATCGCGTCCCACTTAAACCTACGCCAGCCATGAGTAAGCATTACTAAATCTAGATGTTGCTTTACAGAATCTGCATAGCTAGAGAAATAATACGCAGGGTTATTAATATATCCTTTAACATCACTGGAAAGTAAAAACTGGGAAACTATATTGCTGGCACTATCATTATACCAATCTGCGTCTGTGATGGCAATACTCATATTGGCTCTTATGGAATCATCTACTCCAATTTCTAACTCATTTTTCTCTCTTTTATCTGTCCCTCTAGTAATAACATTTATGTTGGGAGTAAAAGAAGGGATGCCATTATTAATAAAGACAACTCTCTCGGCAACGGGCAACCAATTATCATTAAATACAGATACTTGCATTACACCAGATGGCAAATCTGTGGTAGGAATTTCGCCAACAGCATATTTATCTTTCAGGTTAACTTTAGACATATAAACAACCTGCTGATTGATATGGGCAATTACATGTGCAATTGTACCAGAATGATTACTATCGGCAACAGATTGAACTACAAAAACTGCCTTGTTATTAGTAGGTTGTACCTGTATAGCAATTCCACTAGGCTTAGTTAATGGCAATGGGTTATTGTACTTATTACCATAAGCATCAAGCCATATTGCGCTTAATTTATCGTTGGGATTACAATTAAGTGTAACAAACCCCATCCCATCATGAGTAGTAGAAAATGAGTCAATAAAATCTCCTTTCTGATTAACAATTGCCCCTATAGCACTAACTGATTTTCCTGTCTGGTTATTAACTGAAAAGGCAATTCTTGTCTCGATACCAGCAATCCAATCGCCCCCTTCCGGAAAAAAGTGTATGGTAGAGATTTGTTTGTCCTGCACTTTCGATTTCTTTATTACAGAAGATTGATCAACTAAAATATCCTTTTCATATAAAAAAGAAGAATCGAAGTTTAGCATCCATTGGGTGTATGAACGAACATGTATAGAGGTGCCTTGATAATTTGCAGGTATTTCAAACTGTCCTCTGGTAGAAGCTAAATATATGGGATTCATGGTATGAGCCAACAATTTACCATTATTGTCGTACCAATCTGCATAAAAGTTTTTATTAATATCAGAAGGAAGTAAATTGGATAATAAATAAACCTTGTACCAAATAGTTTCTCCCTTGCGGTAAAGGCTTTTATCAAAATGAAAATGAACTTTCTCCTGAGGGAAACTATCTGCATATAAATTCATGACAGAATCTACCTTTTGTGCAGAAAGAAAATTACTATTTAATAAAGCTAAAACGAGAAGTAGGGGTATAAATATTTTCATAATAACAAAGTAATTGCTAAAGTACATACTTTGTATTGATGACATTATACTTTCAAGAAGGATTAACCGATTAATATTTATTGCACACCTTTTAAGTTTACTATAACAAACTCCTGAAACTAAATCAGGTTATTGGCGTGGGCATATTTTATTATATCAGCATAGCTTGTAAAATTCATTTTATCTAGTATTCTAGATTTATAGGTACTGATTGTGTTGATACTTACTTTTAAATCTTCTGCAATGTGAGAAACCGTTTTCCCTTGTGCTAACATTTGAAAAACTTCAAATTCCCTATCAGACAATGTTTCATGTGGCTTCTTTTCGGTATCCTCCAAATAGGCATCTGCAAGAAGAGAAGCAATTTCGGGGGTTATATATTTCCTTCCTTGCAATACAAATTGTATAGCTTTAATTAACTCTTCTGGAACGGTGTCTTTACTAAGGTAAGCATTTGCGCCAGCTCTTACTACTCTTACAGCATTACGCTCTGGCAAGGACATACTCAATATGATAATAGGCACTTTATTGCCGGCATCCCTTTCTTGTTTTATGATTTCAATTACTGGCGGACCAGGCATAAATAAATCAGTCACCACAACATCATAAGTTTGATTATGTAGTGCAGCCTTTAATTCATCCCCGTTACTCTTTTCTGTTATATCGGCAAATGGATAAGTTTGTCTCAATAATAAAACCAACCCCTGTCTGATCATTGCATGATCGTCAACCAATAAGATTTTCATTTGTGTTTTGTTTAATTAGTAAGCAAAATTGCAAACTAATAATTTGCAGCAATCATAAAGCATATCGGACGATAAATATTTAAAAAACCTTCAGCTCTCAAAGGAAAATATTCATTAAATAGAATACAATTTTAATCTAAGTGATGCTGAATGCCATATTTTATTAAATCAGCATCTGTTTGCAAGCTCATTTTTTTATGAATATGTACCTTGTGCGAACGTACAGTATTAATACTTATTGATAACTTTTCTGCTATTTCTTGCATTGGAATACCATCTACTAGCATCTTGAATATCTGATATTCCCGGTCAGACAAGTTTTCATGTGCATTAGATTTAGACTTATTCTCGTAAGAAGATGCAAGAATCTCAGCAACTTCAAGATTAAGATACTTCCTGCCTGTCAATATTTGATTTACAGCAACTATCAACTCGTCTGATATGTTTTCTTTTGTTAGATAACCAGACGCTCCAGCAATAATACACCTGATGGCGTATTCTTGAGGAGGATACATACTTAAAATTAATACTGGAACCTTAGGTGTGTTTGATTTTATTTGTTTCAATACTTCCAGACCTGATTGCTCAGGGAATGATAAATCAGAAATAATTAAATCCCACTTTTCCTTAACTGCACGCTTGAATAAAGCAACAGTATTATCCACTTCTTCCAACTCTAAAGTAGGATATGCTTCTTCAAGTATATACCTCAGCGCCGTTCTTACTAATTTGTGATCATCTGCAATTAAAATTCTCATAATGTTTTCTTAGGTTTAAAATTGATTTGCTAAAATTGTTTCAAAGGTTTAAAAACTTAAATTGTTAAAAAGATAACAGACCCGTTATTCTGCCATTAATAATAATCAAGTAAAAATATAGCTATATTTCTATAAATCTATTAAACGTTCAATTAAAACCTAAGTAGTAAAATGACGACTACACATAGTGCAACATGAATCAAATTAACAGTTAATCCCCATCAGCAATTTAAAAACCCGATGATTAGCGGGGCTTAATTACTTTTACATCCATGCAGCAGTACCATACACTACTTAAACATATACTAGAAACTGGCACACAGAAGTCTGACCGCACAGGAACGGGAACATTATCTTGCTTTGGTTATCAGATGCGTTTTAATTTGCAAGAAGGATTCCCGATGGTCACCACTAAGAAGTTACACCTTAAAAGCATCATTCACGAATTACTTTGGTTTTTAAGAGGAAGTACCAACATTAGCTATCTAAAAGAAAATGGGGTAGGCATTTGGGATGAATGGGCAGATGAAGAAGGTAATCTTGGTCCTGTTTATGGCAAACAATGGCGCAGTTGGCAAGGTGCTAATGGTGAGGTTATTGATCAGATTACTGATGTAATTAATCAAATAAAGAAAACACCCGATAGTCGCCGACTTATTGTTAGTGCATGGAATGTTGCTGAATTGCCACAGATGGCTTTGATGCCCTGCCATACCCTATTTCAGTTTTATGTAGCTGATGGCAACCTTAGCTGCCAGCTTTATCAACGAAGTGCTGATGTATTTTTAGGCGTTCCCTTTAACATCGCCTCGTATGCGTTACTTACCATGATGGTAGCACAGGTATGCGGACTACAATGTGGAGACTTTGTTCACAGCTTTGGTGATGTACATTTATATAATAATCACATTGAGCAAGCTAATCTTCAACTTAGTAGAGAGCCTTTTCCATTGCCTACCATGAGATTAAATCCTCAAATAGATAACATCTTTGATTTCACATTTAGTGACTTTACGCTAGAAAACTATCAGTCGCACCCGGGCATAAAAGCACCGGTAGCAGTGTAACGCAAGTTATGAGTTATAAACTTAAACTCATAACTCATAACTAATTTATTATGACAATCACCCATATAGTTGCTGCATCAACGAACAATGTTATAGGTAAAGACTTTGCTTTGCTTTGGACTTTACCTAATGACATGCGCCATTTTAAGAATAAGACTTGGGCACTGCCTATAGTAATGGGTAGAAAAACTTTCTTTAGTCTTGGAAATACTCCTCTAAATGGCAGATTGAATATTGTTATCACTCGCCAGAAAGACTTCGAAGCAAAAGGAATTACGGTTGTTGGTGATATTGACACTGCCATTGCTTTGTGTAAAAAAGAAGGTTATAACGAAATGATGATTATTGGCGGAGGAGAGATTTACAAACAAACACTGCCAATAGCTAATAGAATATACCTAACTAGGGTTCATACAATTGTAGAAGGTGATACTTCTTACCCCGAATTACCCCCAAATGAATGGAATCTTGCATTTGAAGAAAACTTTGAAGCCGATGCCAAACACGCTTATGCTTATAGCTTTCAGACTTGGGAGATGAAGGAGGTATGAAATATGAAATGTTTGAACTACAGCGTTTTAGATTTTTGTTTTAAGGTAAGTATGGTACTTCGAATCATTTTGAATAGTTCGTTTGCTTCCATATTGATTGAGGTAAATTGGTAGCATAAAATATTTCGATTCATACAGGAATTCAAGCCAATAGATAGCTTCATCACATTCCTTTTGCGAAATACTGAACTTATGAATATAGCCTACAATGCTTTCTGCATTTTATACTTCACGAATGTTTGCCTTAACAGAGGTCTCCGATCGCAGCATCTGTTTACTCAAAATAAACTCTCGCTTTATTTCCGATAAGTATTTGTCATGTTTCACAAGGTTGTTGATTATTTTGTTCAGAAGTAGTATTCTATTTTTGCATTCCTTTGTGCTTATTTTAAATATTTATGGTTTTAGGTCAACCCATTTTTCAACTGCTTCAAAAAGTGTTTTCACATTGAGTTCTTTTCTCAATGCACCATGCCTTCTATTGAGATTGTAAAAGACCAAGAATTCATTCTGTCCCTTTTCCATTCCTGTTTTATTGTCATATCCATACTTCAGGATTGTATTGTTTTTTATTGTCCCATTGACTCTTTCCACCATTCCATTCTTTTTTGGTGTACACGGTTTTGTACACATGCCATAGTGCAGTTTGAAACAGAAACAGCAGCTTGTAGTTGCTGTCTGATGTGTATATTTGTTGTGGCGTTGGAATGGTAAACTTGTTGCATATTATTTTATTTAAGTAGTCAGCCACAATTATCTTGCATTTATGATTATAGTTTTAATCTTAAATAGAGATAATTAATCTTAAAATTAATTGTGGCTGACTACTTATAGTAAAATAAAGATAATCAACTTTTTGCCTTGCAGCCCTTGTATATTCGTTTCGGCTACGCCTTCTCTAAGCCAAAAGGGCTGGAAGATTACAGCTACAACCTTGTGAAACTAAATAGGTAAGGCATCAATGTGTTTATCAATCAGGCGAAACCAAACAGTTGGAAGGTTGCTTGAAAAAATGGGAAAAGAGGTGGAAATGTGTCTTTTTATTCACGAAACAAAGCCACTCATAATTCATAACTTTATAATTTCATAAAATGAAACCTACAATCACCATTGAGTATTGCCCAAAGTGCAATTGGTTATTAAGAGCAGCTTATATGGCTCAGGAAATATTAACCACTTTTGGCGAGGATGTAAAAGGAGTGTTACTACAGCCTAGCGAACACAATGGCAGATATACCATTTACATAGACGATAAAAAAGTGTTTGACAGAAAAGCAGTAGGCGGGTTTATAGAAATAAAGAGTTTGAAACAACTAATAAGGGATGTTGTAAACCCTGACAAAAGCCTAGGGCACTCAGATAAGAAATAGGGTGCTGGTTTTAGAATAGCTATTACCAATCGAACACTCTTGTAATAAAGCTAAATAGAATACTGGTTTTAGCTGCAGGACTTAACTGTTAAACCTTTCAAATAATTTCCAATATTTATCTTTATGAACATCATAGTCATAATATTGAAAAATTAATATCCCACACTAAATTTAGAATAACCGTTTATCTAAAATTGCTAAAAATTATATTAGCCCCCTCTATAATTTGAAAGAATCATGTAAACCATCGTATAGTTTAAACTTAGCTTCGTAAGCATCGTACGCTTTTACATCCTTTCCTCTTGCCCTATCTCTTTTATAAATGAATATATTGGATAGATAATCAACAGACTTATTCAAACAGTTATTTTCTTCTCTTGTCCTATCTTTTTTATCTTTAAGAATAGTAAACTCGTTCTCTAACCAAGTAATGCTAGAATCGCCAGCATCATTCATAGGCTTTTCGTAAGTAGCCCTTTCACTCTTTAAGCTCTCAACTTGTGTTTTATATTGTGGTGAAGCTTTCTTTTTTGGGTCACCTTCAACCTTACTATTTAAATCTTGCAACGCTCTTTTTGCTTGGCTTACTTTGTCGTCGTATATACCAAATATGTTGTAGTAAATAACCCCAGCATTAAAGGCAGCTATTCCGTCTGTAGAATTTTTACCGAAAGATTTTTTAAAAGCATCTGCTGCCTTAAGTAAATAGTCGTTCTGCTTGGCACTGTCTATGGTTTCTTTATCCTCTTTAGATATGTTTGCAAAAGACTCACCATATTGCATGTAACGCTTTGCAGACGTTGTGCCAGCAGCGTCTTCTTTGTCGTACATGGCAATCTTATCTGCCAAACTATAATTCTTACTAAAATAGGTTAATTCGTAGTCTTCCCAATCTTCCTTTGGAAACATTGATTTACAAAGTGCCAAGTACTTTTTGAAAGTATCTTCTTTTTTTGTATTGATAGTATTTACCAAACAATACTTGTAGACATCAATGTAATTAGCACCACCTACGTTAGCACTAATCAATCTGTCATACATCTTAACTGCCAATTCTGGCTTTTGTCCGTTTTGGGCAGAATAACCCGCATAAAGTATCGAAGTAGTATCAAAAGCTTGGGTTTGGTTGGTACTAAACTTATTCTGAAATATATAATCACTGTATTTTACAGCCAAAGCAAAATAGTAATAAGCAGAGTCCCAATTCTTAGAATTAAAAACGCCAATACCACTATTAAAAGAAGGGGCATATACATTAAACAATACATCCTGACCGTTATTCGCTCTCAAAAACTTAAAAGTAGGGTCTAAAGAAACATACTTGTCAAATGCCTGATCTGCTGTTACTTCAGAGTGAGGATATTTAACTTTTAGTTTGTCATCTTTATAAAAGAAAGCATAAATCTTAGCTTTATAAAACCATCCATCGGGCTTAGTTTCAGCCTTAGGATCGACCATTGCCTTATCCAATTCTGTTTTAGCAGCGTCCATTTGGTTGAGTAAAACAAAATTGCCTACTTTCTTAAAATCTTGCGCTTTTGAAAGCACCGCACCGCCTAACATCAAAATCAATAATAGCTTCTTCATAAGAGAATTTTTATTAGTTACCTATTTCATTATCTATACTATCTGTATCATTTTCAGGCTCTTCAGATGTTTCTGTCTGTTCTTCTGTAGATTCTTCTGCACTTTCCTCTTCTGTAGTCAATTCTGTCTTGATAATTCCTTCGGTATGAACATCACCTTCCGGAATTACTTCTTCTTGTTCTTCAATCTTAGATATGGCAGCTATTGAATCTTTGTCGCTAATGCGTATCAATTTAACCCCCTGTGTAGCTCTACCAGATTCTTTAATCAGAGCCAAGGAAGTTCTAAGTGTAACTCCAGATTTACAGGTTATTATCAAATCCTCTGTTTCATTTACATCCATTATTCCAACAAGGCTACCAGTCTTTTCGGTAATATTGATTGTTTTTACACCTTTCCCTCCCCTATTTGTAATACGATATGCGTCAACCGCAGTTCTTTTGCCATAACCATTCTCACTTACCACCAACACATTTCTTGATTTATCTTCTGCATGTACGCAAATCATACCAACCACTTCATCTTTGGTGTCATCTACCTCAATACCTCTTACCCCAATAGCACCACGTCCTGTAGGTCTAACTTTAGCTTCTGGGAAGCGTATTGCCCTTCCACTCTTAACAGCTAACATAATCTCGTTGCTACCATCTGTCAATTTTGCCTCTAATAACTCATCTCCTTCGTTAATAGTTATCGCATTTACGCCATTAGCTCTAGGACGGCTAAAATCAAAAAGATGGGTCTTCTTGATAATACCTTGCTTAGTACACAAAATGATGTAATGACTATCTACAAACTCTTTATCATCCAGCTTCCTCACATCAATGATAGCCTTCACTTTATCATCCTGCGGTATCTGCATCAAGTTTTGTAATGCTCTTCCCATTGTATTCTTCTCACCTTCAGGAATTTCATACACTTTCAACCAGAAACATCTTCCTTTTTCAGTAAAGAAGCACATCGTATGGTGCGTTGATGCTACAAACAAATGCTCTACATAATCTTCATTACGTGTCTTCGTTCCAATAGCTCCTCTCCCACCTCTTTTTTGTTGTCTGTAGTCGGCGGCAGTTGTTCTTTTTATATAACCTAAATGGGAAATGGTAATTACAACGTCTTCGTCCTTAATGAAATCTTCCATCCTCATTTCACTAGACAAGAACTGAATTTCACTTTTACGGGCATCACCAAACTTGGCTTTTATTTCTAATAATTCAGTCTTAATTAACTCGTAACGTAATTGCTCGCTCGCCAATAATTCCTTTAATCCTTTGATAATCTGCAATAAGCTATTGAATTCATCAACAATCTTATCTCTTTCCATTCCAGTTAAACGTTGTAAACGTAACTCTAGGATAGCTTTTGCTTGTATATCAGACAATCCTTGTTCCTGACGATATAATTCGTCAGTCAATTCTTCAAAAACAGATTGGTTGATATACCAGTTTTCTTCTTTACTCTTCTCAATCAATAATGCTTTTGCGTCATCTGGTGTTCTACTTCCTCTGATGAGTTTAATTACCTCATCTAAATGATCCAATGCCTTTAAATATCCTTCAAGAATATGCGCTCTTTCCTCTGCTTTGCGCAATTCAAACTTAGCCCTTCTAATAATCACATCCATCCTAAACTCAATAAACTCGACGATTAAGTCTCTTAAGTTCATTGTTTTTGGACGACCTTTACTAATGGCTACATTGTTGATGCCATAGCTAGATTGTAATTCAGTAAATTTGTATAACTGATTGATTATCACTTGTGCAACAGCATCTCTTTTAAGATCTATTACAATTCTATTTCCTTCACGCTGATTACTTTCATTGTTAACGTGCGCTATTCCATCAATCGTTTTATCATTAACTAATTGTCCAATTTTATTAGTCAACGCATCTAGTCCTACTTGATAAGGAACTTCCGTAATTACAATTTGCTCCCTTCCGCTTGGCTTGGTATCAACGTGACATTTTCCGCGAACTACTACCCTACCACGACCTGTAAGAAAAGCATTCTTTACATCTTCCATACCGTAGATAACCCCACCAGTAGGAAAATCAGGTGCTTTTACATATTCAATAAGCTCTTCGCAAGTAATTTCATTGTTATCTACATAAGCAATGCAACCATCTACTACTTCGCTCAAGTTGTGAGGCATCATATTGGTAGCCATACCAACAGCAATACCAGACGAACCATTTACCAACAATTGAGGAATACGAGTAGGTAATACCGTTGGTTCTTTTAGGCTATCATCAAAGTTCAGTTGATAATCTACGGTCTCCTTTTCTAAATCTTCCAACATTGCCTCAGCAAAGCGTTCAAGCCTTACCTCTGTATAACGCATAGCTGCCGGTGGATCCCCATCTTGGTTACCGAAGTTACCCTGACTATCTACCATCTTGTAGCGCATTGTCCAAGGCTGAGCCATACGCACCAATGTATCATATATGGAGGCATCACCGTGAGGGTGATACTTACCCATTACCTCCCCAACAATACGGGCAGACTTCTTATATGGTTTGTTACTATTGTTTCCTAGTTCGTACATCCCGAATAAAACACGTCGGTGAACCGGTTTAAATCCATCTCTTGCATCAGGCAATGCACGACCTACTATAACAGACATTGAATAATCAATGTAAGCAGTTTTCATCTGCTCTTCTATATTCACTAGGATTATACGATCGTTATCGGTTGTTTGTTCAGGCAATTCTTGTGGTGTTTCTTCCATCTCAGCTATTCAATTTTATTATACATTTCTTGAATACCAACAAGCATTTTTTTTAATTAAAGGTGCTTACCAAATATATTCAAGCCTCATTTAAGGTGGGCGAAGATAGTTCTTTAATTGCCTTAAATAACAATAGGCATTCCCTTTTTAAGTTTGTTTTATCCACAGATGTGTGTTTAATTTATTAAGGCAAATAATGGTGTAAACAAATAAAAGAAGAAAAGAAAATTTATATGTATCGATGGGATGTTAGCGGCTGTACTTCTTCCCAATAACATCAGCAAAGTTTGTCTTTTTAAGCATTTCATTAGCAATTGCAAGTTTCTCTGGAAACAGTACAACTTTGTCATACTTATTCAAAGCAGGGTCAATTCTGACTGCTGGAACTTTCTTTTCGTTTAACTCTAATATTGATTTCATATTTCAAATTTAGTATTTTTTCTGTGAACAGCAAAGGCTTGATAATCTTTGCCAAATTCATAGCCTTCCCATTCGTTTCTATATTCACCCATTATTTCAAAGTCTAGTACTACAATCTCGTAATACTTATTTATTCCCATTCTATGAAGTCGTGTCCTTGATTCTGTACTACCAGTTGCATAAATCCAACTGTCAGGATAGCGGTCTGCAAAAGCATAAATGGCTGAAACAACTGTAGCAAGAACTTTTTCAGAGTCGCCATTGTCCGTAACTACTTTGTCGTCAAGTGTTCCTGTGTCTAAGTTTTTGTCTCCAAAAGCAAGGTTATAAAGATTGTCGAGGTTCATTTGTTGAAACTGAATAATCTTCATAATTTCTCCTTTTCGCCCTTCACTTAAAAACTCAAAAGTTGTTAAGTTACTTCCTGCTTTAATCTCATAACGGTCAAGAATCATATTGTTACCTTATCCAGCAAAAATAAGGTTTTCTACATTGCTTAATTCTTGCTCCATTGTTCAATATTGTTAGGTCTGCCGAAACTACTGCTAGAAGAAAGCACTATTGCTCAATTACTTCCGTCTGCAAGCACTTTCCTAAACACTAATGTTATGCACAGGGCTTAATATTCGTCTCAGCTTTCCTTCGTTTAAAATATTCGACAATTTCAGCTTTTGTCATCTTTGATAACTTGTCACTCATTTTGTCTCGTTGCTGTCTCATAAACTTCACAGCATCAAATTGTTTTTCAATCGTCTTCATATTTTCTAAAATCTCTAGGTGAACGTATTTCTAATTGTTTGTAACCATTTTTAATGTTTATCGAATTATAGCCCCTTATTCTTTGAAC